>JASFRP010000489.1:0-3858 GCA_050114895.1 Gemmatimonadota bacterium | reverse complement strand
GCGGCCCCCGCCTGAGGAGAGGCACTGGACGGCGCGGCCAGAAGAGAGAACACCGCTACGACGGAGGCGGTGGCAATCGAGAATGGCTGCAGGGAGTTGAGGGGGTTCATGGAGCCGTCTCCAGCGGTGGATGAGGGTCCGAGATACTGGAACAGATTGCGTCCGGGGCGGGTCCGCGGTCAACCGGGGGAATCAAGAGGGGATCGTGGAAGGATCGCGGGGGAGGGAGGGGAGGGGGGATGTTCCCCGCGCCTGCACCATGAGGGACAAGAAGGGGGGAGGGCCATTGGACCCTCCCCCCCGTTCTTCCTCCTACCACAGCAGAGTCGGTAGGAGGGTTACCTGGTTTGTCTTTCCGCCTTCCAGGTGGCCTCAGACGGGACTTCCGGAAGACCCCTCTTTGACCTCAGGCACCGTGATCGATGACCAGGGCCACCCGGCGGTTCTCCCACCCCTCCGATCCGGGGCCATGGGCCGAGGACACCTGACGATTCTGAGCCTCGCCGTAGCTGACCGACCGGACCTGGTCTCCGCTGAGCCCTTGCTGAACCAGGAAGTCTTTCACGGCGTCGGCCCGGCGGAGCCCCAGAGCCTCATTGTACTCCGGCGTCCCGACGGCGTCGGTGAACCCCTCCGCCGTGATGAGGGCAGTCGGATAGTACTCCCTCACCACACCGGCAAAGCGACTGAGGATCTGGCGGTGGCTGTCCGTGAGGTCGGACGAGTCGAAGTCGAAGTAGACCGGCATGTCGAACCGAATGGCCGTCTCAAGCCGCTCCACCGTGGCGTCGAACTCCTGGGCCAGCTGAGTGAGCCGGCTCTCCAGGGCGTCGAGGCGGGATTCGAGTCCGTCCACCCGGCCTCCCAGCGTTGCCACCTCTCCCGACACCCTCTGATCTCCAGCCTGCATCTCGGTTCGGATATCGGCGAGGGCGGCGTCGAGCTCTTCCGGCTTCACGCGGGCGCATCCGGCCACGATGGCCCCCGTCGCGACGAGGACACCGGTGCGCTTGATCAGGAGCTTCCAGGCACCTGAGGACATAGTATTCTACCTCC
This sequence comes from Gemmatimonadota bacterium, assembly GCA_050114895.1. Classification (GTDB taxonomy): domain Bacteria; phylum Gemmatimonadota; class Gemmatimonadetes; order Longimicrobiales; family Gaopeijiaceae; genus JASFRP01. The sequence continues at coordinate 2,802 of JASFRP010000489.1, read as the reverse complement.
TTCAAGGACGGGCTTTGCGTTCAACGAACGTATTCAACCGGCAAAGATAACTGCACAGAGGATGCCGAAGTAACGCCCGAAGATCAAGGACTTCATCGGAATCCCAGCTCCCGTGCGGCGTTTTCCGCGCCCCTGGGCGCTTTCCCGGTGGCAGATCCTCGGCCCCGATGGCAACGAAAAACACAGCGCTGGAGCGGATCATCGCTCCTGTGGCCCGTTTCGCTCCAGCTGCCGGCGCAGGAATATCCCGTAGGATCCGCTGCGCTTCCCTCCCGGGGAAATCCGGCTCATGGGTCATCGACCGTCGCCGGTCATCCCATCTCCGGAAGCTTCGACAGCGCCTCCCGGACCTTCTCCTCCGGATACTCGTAATCCGTCAGCTTCCCGCTGAAGTACTTCTCATACGAAGCCATGTCGAAGTGGCCGTGGCCGCTGGCGTTGAAGGCGATGACCTTGGCCTCGCCGCTCTCCCTGCAATGGATGGCCTCGTCCAGCGTCTGCTTCACTGCATGGGAGGTCTCGGGTGCCAGAAGGTGGCCTTCGGCTCTCGCGAAGCTCAGGGCCGCATCGAAGCAGGTGGTCTGGTGGTGGGCTTCCGCCTCCATGAGGCCCAATTCGAACAGGTGACTCACCATCGGTGCCATCCCATGGTACCGGAGACCGCCTGCGTGGAGGGGCGGAGGTATGAAATCGTGCCCCAGGGTGTGCATTCGGATGAGGGGGGTGGTGCAGGCGGTATCCCCGAAATCGTATCGGTAGAGCCCTTTGGTGAGGGTCGGGCAGGCTTTGGGCTCCACCCCGACGATGCGGGTCTTCCTCCCCTCCACGATCTTGTCTCGCACGAAGGGGAAGGCGAAGCCCGCGAAATTCGATCCTCCCCCGACGCATCCGATGACCACGTCCGGGTAGTCTCCCGCCATCTCGAACTGTTTCAGGGCCTCCTGCCCGATGACGGTCTGGTGGAGCATGACGTGGTTGAGGACGCTCCCCAGTGAATACTTCGTGTCTTCCCGGGTGGCGGCTTCCTCCACCGCCTCGCTGATGGCGATCCCCAGGGAGCCGGGTGTGTCCGGATCGGATGCCAGGATGGCTCGACCGGCGTTCGTTTCGCTGGAGGGGCTCGGGATGCAAGTCGCTCCCCAGCACTGCATCATGAGTCGGCGGTAGGGCTTCTGATCGTAGGAGACCCTGACCATGTATACCTTGCATTCGATACCGAAGAGATTGCAGGCCAGGGCCAGGGCGCTCCCCCACTGACCGGCCCCGGTTTCGGTCGTGATTCTCTGGACCCCCTCCTCCTTGTTGTAGTAGGCCTGGGCGACGGACGTGTTGGGTTTGTGACTCCCCGCGGGGCTTACCCCCTCCCACTTGTAATAGATTTTCGCGGGGGTACCGAGGGCCTTCTCCCATCTCCGGGCTCTCACGAGGGGGCTGGGCCGCCAGAGCCGGTAGATGTCCTGGACCTCGTCCGGGATCTCGATGTAGCGCTCCTGGCTCACCTCCTGGCCGATGAGGGCCATGGGGAAGAGGGGCGCCAGATCCTGGGGGCCGATGGGCTCCCTGGTTCCCGGATGGATCACCGGCGGGAGGGGCTTCGGAAGGTCGGCCTGGAGGTTGTACCAATGGGTCGGCATTTCCCCTTCGTTGAGGAAGATCTTCACGGATTCCATGGTTGCTCCTTCTCCTCTGCTGTGTAGGGGTGGGACGGCTATTCGTCGAAGAAGAAGGTGGGCTCCCGGTAGAACCGGATGGCCTTGTCGGCCACCTTCTCCTTGATGGTCTGTTGCAGCCAGGCCTCTTTCTCCTCCACCGAGAGGCCTGCCCTGAGGATTTCCAGATGGAGATTGAACCGGAGTGCCCGCTTGGGCAGGAGCACCCGGGTGATCCCGCTGGGTACCCGAGCGCCCTGTCCGGTGAGAGCCTGGAGGTCTTCCAGAGTGAACCGGCGGAAGGAGATGAGACCGGTCAGGCTCCTGTAGTTCCGGGCCAGGTGGTCCATGCCGGTGTAGCTTACCCGGTCGAAGCTGGAAAATCGATGGTACACCCGGGTGATCTGGTGGAGCTGCTCTACCCGTTCCAGCAGTTCCTGGGAGCCCAGCATCATCACGCTCTTCCCCTCCGACGACCTGAACCGCGCCAGGACCGAGGGATTGGAGATGTGGGGGGTGTCCCCTTCCACGAGGGTGACCCCCGGAACGGAGGCCGCGTGAGCCAGGAGCCCGTCAGCGGGAACGTGCTCGACGGCATGGTGCCAGCACTCCAGCTGGAGGCCCGGGTCCCGGAGATCCAGCTCCTGGACCAGCACGTGGGTGTAATGGAGCTTCAGGAGGGAAGTGATGCGATTGGCACCGTCCAGAACGATGGGACGATACCCGTCGGAGCGCCCCACCACCGGAGGGTTCTTGAGGACCCCATCGGCGCTGAACCGGTCCACCAGCCGGGCGACCCGCTCCATGTCCGGATCCTCGTGGAGGACCACGTCGTCCAGGGACAGGATGTGAAGCTCGGGGAGCTCCCCTACCCTCAAAGCTCCGGTGTCTTCAGGGGGCGTCTGGCCATTTCCTGGGTGCATCTCCATCTCCCGTGGGGAGCCGGGGCCCCCGAGTCCGGTATCTCCCGGTCACCATGTGAGCCGCCGGGAAAAAAAGACCCGCCGCGTTGTCCGCAGCGGGTGGTTCCGGTCGGGGGCCGGCTCGTCTTCCTAGGTCGAGGGGCCCACACTCCTCCCGCTGCTCCGTGGAGAGCACCACCACCACTGGCTCCGGGCGATTGCGGGCACGAATCTTCTCTTCCTCAACAGGG
>JASFRP010000488.1:0-3859 GCA_050114895.1 Gemmatimonadota bacterium | reverse complement strand
CGTTCGCCGATTCGAAGCGGGGATCACCCCCAGGACCAGGATGATCCTCATCTGCCACGTCATCAACCTCACGGGACAGATCTTCCCCGTCAGGGCGCTGGGCGAGATGGGGCGGCGCCACGGGATTCCGGTGATCGTGGACGGTGCCCACGCGCTGGCCCACTTCGACTTCGAGCTCTCGGACCTGGGGGTGGACTATTACGCCACGAGCCTCCACAAGTGGCTCTTCGCTCCCCACGGCACGGGGCTCCTCTACGTATCCAGAGACAAGATCCCCGAGCTCTGGCCCCTCATGGCAGCCCCGGAGCGGATGGACGATGATATTCGGAAGTACGAGGAGATCGGGACTCATCCCGCGGCCAATTACCTGGCCATCGGGGAGGCGCTGACCTTTCACCAGGGAATTGGAGCGAAGCGGAAGGAAGCCCGGCTCCGTTATCTGAGAGACTACTGGGCGCGACCCCTGCTGGAACATGGAGGGTTCCGACTCCACACGAGCCTGGATCCGGAGTTTTCGTGCGGGATCGGAAATATCCAACTCGAGGGCGTGGACTCGGGGGCTCTGAGCAACTGGCTCTGGGACCGACACCGCATCATCACCGTCGCCATCAAGCACCCGGAGTTCGAAGGAATCAGAGTCTCCTCCTCGGTGTACACCACTCCGGAGGAGCTGGACCGATTCATGGATGCCATGGTGTTCGCGGCGAGGAACGGCGTTCCGGCCTGAGCCCATGAGCTGAGGAATCCGGAAGAAGAGAGGTTCGATCATGAGATGGAACGGTGTCTGCAGGAACCTGGTCAGGGGGGCGTTCGTCGGGATGGCCTGGAGCCTGCTCTCCCTCGGGCCCACGGCGTGTGGCGACCGTGCGGAGCGGAGGGAGGAGGCGGTGGATACTCTCACCCAGCGGCAAAGGGACAGCCTCCTGAGCACGATGCCGGTTCCGGGGGCCGGGGCCGTGGGGAAAGCATTGGAGGCCGCGGATCGGGCCAGGGAGAGAGCGGAACAGCACGATACCATCCGGGATTGACGGGACCCGAGGCCCCACCCCGGCTCGGGATCACGGTCGGTGGGCACACCACCCAAGACCGTTCCGCCTCTCGCCCTGTACCCCTGCCCTTCGGGGCGAGACGGTCCGGACTCGCGGAGACCGTTTCGAGGCCCCAAGTTGTCTGAAAGCCAGCCTACTCAATTGGAGGAGTTCCGAAATGGCCGTCTTCAATCTTCTGGTGAACGGGGAGCGAAGAACCGTTGACGTTCCCCCGGACATGCCCTTGCTCTGGGTGCTCCGGGACCACCTCGACCTCACCGGCACCAAGTACTCCTGTGGAATCGCCCTGTGTGGTTCCTGCACCGTTCACCTGGACGGGCAGCCGGTCCGATCCTGTGCTACCCCCGTCGAAAGCGTGGGGGACCGGTCCGTCACCACCATCGAGGGTCTCTCTCCCGACGGAGATCATCCCCTTCAGGTTGCGTGGCTCGAAGAACAGACCCCCCAGTGCGGCTATTGCCATCCGGGGTACCTGATGCAGGCTGCCGCTCTTCTGGCGGAGAACCCTCATCCCACCGATGAGGAGTTGGACGACTACTTCGCGGGGAATCTCTGCCGATGCGGGACCTACCAGCGGATTCGAAAGGCCATTCGCAGGGTGGAGAGGGGGAACGGACAATGAACACTGGAGAGCTGAGCCGCCGAAGCTTCCTGAAGACCACGGGGTTGGCTGGGACGGGCCTGGTCGTCGGCTTTCATATCCCACTTCTGGAAGCCTGTGCTTCCCCTCAAGGGACGGGTTTCAAACCGAACGCCTGGATCTGGGTCAACCCCGACGGCCTCGTCCATGTGGTCTATGACGAGCACGAGATGGGTCAGGGGAGCTCCACCGGATTCCTGAAGATCGTGGCGGAGGAGATGGAGGCGTCCTGGGACAAGCTCGTCTGGGAGCCCGTTCCCACGGATCCGTCCACGTGGGTGAGGACGATTTCCACGGGAGGGAGCACCACCATCCGCCTGGGATGGGACCCCATCCGCACCGCTGCGGCCCAGGCCCGGGAGATGCTGCGGGAGGCTGCAGCCAGCCGTTGGGGAGTGAACGTGTCGGAGTGCCGCGCCCAGGAGCATTTCATCCATCACGAGGAGAGCGGCCAGTCCCTGGGGTACGGGGAGTTGGCGGTGGACGCGGGCGAGCTTCCCGTCCCGGAGGATCCTCCCCTCAAGGACTCCGGGGCCTACCGGCTGGTCTGGAATTCCACGGACCGCCTGGATCTTCCGGACAAGGTCCGAGGAAAGACTCGCTTCGGGATCGATGTCAAGGTCCCGAACATGATCTACGCGGTGGTGGCCCGCCCACCCCAGTTCCAGGGGAGTGTCGCGAGCTTCGACGACACCGCCGCTCGTGCCGTGCCAGGTGTCCTGGATGTCCGGCAGATCGAAGTCGGGGTGGCGGTCTATGCCAGCGACACCTGGGCCGCCCTGAAAGGGCGTGAGGCCCTCCAGGTGGAGTTCGACCCGGGCCCGAATGCCTGGCAGAGCACGGAGAGCCTCCTGGCACGGTGCAAGGAGCTGGCCGCGGGGGAATGTGAGGTCCAGGTGGAAGAAGGGGACGTGGACGCCGCCCTCGCGGGTGCCGCCCGGACCCTGGAAGCCCACATCGAGACGGGATTCCTGGACCACGCTCCCATGGAGCCCCTGAATGCCACGGTCCACGTGAGGGGAAGCGAGGTGGAGGTCTGGGTGCCGACACAGAGCGCGACCTCTGCCCAGAGGGCCGCCGCAGAAGCGGCAGAAGTGGAGCCCGGGAACGTCATCATCCACTCCACCCTGACGGGAGGCGGGTTCGGGCGCCGCCTGACGCCGGACGACGCCGCCATCGCCACCATGGTGGCCAAGGAGAAGGACGTGCCCGTCCAGACGGTCTTCACCCGGGAGGACACCACTCGCCACGGGGCCTATCGTCCGGCGGCGTACCAGGTCCTCCGGGCGGGGCTGGACGCCGAGGGGTGGCCCGTCGCCTTCCACCACCGGGTCACGGGTCCGACCCCCCGTGGATTGCTCACCGGCGGCGCCGAGTCACCCAACTACGCCTTCCCCAACTTTCGGCTGGACCACAATCTGGAGGATTGGGGGATTCCCCTGGGAGCCTTTCGGTCCGTGGCCAACCCCCACACCTGCTTCGCGGTGGAGACCTTCATCGACGAGTGCGCCCACGCCGCCGGCAAGGACCCCCTGGAATACCGACGACATCTCATGCGAGACGTCAATCCGCGGCTCCTGAATTGCCTGGAGATGGCGTGTGAGAGAGCCGATTGGGGGAAGACGATGGGGGAGCGGCAGGGGCAGGGACTCGCATCCTGGTTCTGCTTCGAAGGGTACATGGCGGCCGTCGCCGAGGTTACGGTACTGAACGACGGAACCGTGCAGGTGGACCGCGTCGTCACCGCGTCCGACCATGGGATCATCGTGAACCCCGAGGCGGTGCGTAGCCAGATCGAAGGGGGCATCATCATCGCCCTTACGCAGGCCATGAAAGCGGTAGTGAACATCCAGGATGGAGCCGCCGTGGAGAGCAACTTCCACGATTATCCCCTCATGACCTTCCGGGAGACCCCCCTCATCGAGGTCCACTTCGTGGAGACCATGGAGAGACCCGGCGGTGTGGGTGAGCCGCCGGTGCCCCCGCCCCCTGCGGCGGTGGCGAACGCGATCTTCGCGGCCACCGGAGTGCGGGTGAGGAAGATGCCCTACCCGAGGGATAGCCTGCGGGCCTGAGGGGCCGGCGGGTTCGGCCCGGAGGATCGAGGTTCGACGGCGGTCGGGGTGCGCTCACCCCGGCCGCTTCGTCATCTTCCCCGTTTCACCCGGCT
>JASFRP010000487.1:0-3863 GCA_050114895.1 Gemmatimonadota bacterium | reverse complement strand
TCCGATCTCGGTGCGCCCTTAGGGGCACAGAGGGTGCGTATCGAGTTCAACGACTACCATGGGTATGACGGCACCGTCGACTACATCAGGGACGTGGCCGACGAGTACCCGAACATCACCGAGCTGCTGGAGATCGGTGAGTCCAACATGGGGCGGACCATGTACGTGCTGGTGATCTCCAACATGAGGACGGGGACCACCATCGATCAGCACGTCCAGCTCCGGAACATGAGGAAAGAGGGGATCGACAACGTCACGCCCATGAAGCCCTACCAGGGGAAACCCGGGATCTGGATCGACGGGGGCACCCACGGGAATGAGTACACGGGGACGGAAGTCACCCTCTATATCATCGACAAGCTGGTCTCCGGATACGGCTCCGACGAAGCCATCACCCGGCTGGTGGACGAGAACACGTTCTACCTCTGTCCCATCGTGAATCCCGACGGAGTCTACAACTCCGTGGATCGCGGGATCAGCCAGCGCCAGAACTCCATGGAGCAGGACGACGACGGAGACGGGCGCGTGAACGAGGACGGCCCCGACGACCTCAACGGGGACGGCCTGATCACCTCCTTCCGCTACCGGGATCCCGAGGGACGGTACGTCCAGGACGAGAACGATCCCCGGATCATGATCCGCCTGGGGCGAGACGAGACGCCCGAGGCCGGCGTGGAGCGCTGGTCGGTGATCCCGGAGGGCAGGGACAATGACGGGGACGGAGATTCCGGGGAAGACTCCGAACGGGGGATCGACGTGAATCGGAACTTCCCGGAGGGTTGGTGGAGAGATGACATGTCCCAGGGCGGAAGTGGATTCTATCCCGCCTCTTCTCCGGAGGCCCACGCCATCCTGGAGTTCTTCACCAACCATACCAACATCCTCATGGTCCAGTCCTTCCACACCTCCGGGGGTTTTACCTACCGGCCCTTCGCCCGGTGGCCCGACAGTCGGATCGACGCCAAGGACCTGGCCGTCTACGACAGGATCATGGCCCCGAAATACATAGCGCTGCACGGGGAGGAAGCCGACGAAGGCATCTGGCGCCACCCTTACAATGACGACCAAAACCGGCCTTATGGGTTCGGGATCTTTATCGATTGGGCCTACGCCCAGTTCGGAGCCTACTCCATGACTACGGAGCTCTGGAACTGGCAGCGGGACACCCGGGGCCTGCCGGGTTACGGCGGCGAGGAGGACAGGGGCGTCTGGTACAGGGCCCTCCTGGAGAATCCGGGTTCGGTCACCGACGAGACGCTCTTCGTGCCCTGGCGGTCCTACAACCACCCGGAGCATGGACAGGGTGAGATCGGCGGATTCGTCTCGAAGTACGTAGGTGGAAACGCCCTGCCCGGCCAATCCCTCCTCGGCGTCGCTGACATCCATTGGCAGTTCGAGCTGTTCAAGGCGGGCCTCCTCCCCAGGTTGGAGATCTCCGACGCCTCCGCGGAGGTCCTCACCACCGCGGACGATGGAACGCGGGTCGTGAAGGTCACGGCCACGGTGAGGAACGACGGCGCCCTGGCCACCCAGGTCGCCCGGGGAGCGGATCTGGCCGGGAACCGGGAGGACGCCATCTGGCTCCTGGGGGACAGGGACCGGATCAAGTACCTCCAGGGAAGCGCCTGGCAGGCACTGGGCGTCCTGGAGGGGACCATGGAGATTCCGGGATACACTTCCCGACCCGCAGCTCCCTCCGCAGGCAGGCCCGGGGGCGGTGGCTTCTTTGGCCAGCAGGCCCCACCGGAAGCGAACGTCGAGGGGAGCGGGAACACCCGAACGGTCACCTGGCTCATTTCCATGGAGGGTAACGTGCCACTGAAGCTGGTCCTGACGTCGCAGAAGGGCGGCACCAGGGTCCAGAACCTCACGGCACGATAGGAGAGGAGGAGATCATGCAAATGCGAAAGTGGTTCTCGGTTCTGGCAGCATGCTCCCTCGCTGTCTCCCTGACCGTGACGGCCCCGGCGCCCGCGAGGGCTCAGGACAAGCTGCAGCAGAGCCCGGGGGGATATCATGGGGAGCTGGACTTTCCCATCAGCTGGAAACGCTACTACAGCTACGACGAGTGGACCAAGATCATCCACGACCTGCAGGATCAGTACGACCACCTGGCGGACATCCAGAGTATCGGCAAGAGCCGGATGGGGCGGGATCAGTATCTCCTCACCATCACGGCCGAGTCCACCGGGAGCGCCGACTCCAAGCCGGCCATGTGGGTGGACGGAGCCATCCACGGGAACGAGGTGAACGGGATCATGTGTTCCCTCTACACAGCGTGGTACCTTCTCACGCGGTACGATTACGATCCCTTCGTCCACGACCTGGTGAACACCACCACCTTCTACATCCTCCCCGGGCTGAACGTGGACGCCAACGACTCCTTCGTCCGCTTCCCCAACACCCCCAACAACCCCAGGGAGCCCTACCGACCAGAGGACAACGACGGGGACGGCCTCTACGACGAAGATCAGACGGAAGACGTGGACGGGGACGGCGAGCTCTCCTACATGTACGTGGAGGACCCCGATGGCCCCCTGAAGCTCTCGGCGGACGGACGCGTCTTCGTGGAAGTCGCCGACGAGAATGAGCAGGTGACCCGGTTCCGGCGGATCGGGGCCGAGGGATACGACAACGACGGGGACGGGCGGATCAACGAAGACGACATCGGGGGCCCGGACCCGAACCGGAACTTCCCCTACGGGTGGACTCTGGCGGACGGGAACCCATACCCCATGTCCGAACCCGAGACCCGGAACGTCTGGGAGTTCCAGCGGGTCCATCCGAACATCTTCGCCAGCTTCCATTTCCACAACACGGGGCGCCTCATCATGTTCCAGGCGCCACCGGCGGTGGAGGGTGGCGCCCAACGGGACGCCGGGGGCGGTGGTGGCTTCCGTGGACCTCAGTTGAGCTTCGAGGAGCGCCTGGCGCAGCTGCGGGAGACGAATCAGTACGCCCAGCTCTTCGAGCGACAGGTGGCGCCGGAGTACCAGCACGACATGGACGTGCAGACCGCCATCGTCACCATGGGGGCCCGGATCCTGAAGAACTACGAGCCTACCATCGGAGGTCTCAGCGGCCAGGCCCACGCCGCCACCTACTACATGCTGGGAGCCTACTCCTACCTCATCGAGCTCTGGGGATCTCCCGACTTCGCCGCCGACGAGAACGGCGACGGGAGGGTGTCCGACGAAGAGACCCTCAAGTGGATCGACACCGAGCTCATGGGAGAAGGCTGGATCACCCCCCACAAGGTGAACCACCCGGATCTGGGCGAGATCTGGATCGGTGGGTCCCAGAAGAAGCACACCCAGCGGACTCCCCCCGCCCGCTACATCGAGATGGAGGCGGAGAAGAACTCCGACTTCGTCCTCTACTGCGCCAGCCAGTTCCCGGAGGTGGAGATCGGAGACATCACCTTCACTCCCGAAGCCGGAAACCTCTACTGGGTGGACGTGGAGGTGAAGAACGAGAAGGTCTATCCCACTTCATCGGACCGGGCGAACCAGCTGGGCATCGCCACGCCGGACAAGCTGACCATCCGCACCGCCAGCAACGTCCGGCGAGTGGACGTCCCCACCGGTCGGACCCAGATCGACCCGTCCGACCCCGGGGGCGCCACGACGGCGGTGGGTGAGGAGACCCACGACTTCCGCCTCCAGGGGCAGGACACCCAGATCTTCCGGTACCTGGTAGAAGTCACCGGAAGCGGCGGGTGGGTGGAATTCGAGGTGGATTCCTTCTTCGGGGGGACCGCCACGAAGCGGGCTCAGCTTCGCTAGCGCAGGTCGAGGCCCTCCCTCCAGGAGGGTCTGGAGGGGAAAACGGGGGCGGCGTCGCGACGCCGCCCCCGTCGTTTC
>JASFRP010000486.1:0-3879 GCA_050114895.1 Gemmatimonadota bacterium | reverse complement strand
GTTCGATCATTCGAGGGCTGCTTATCCCCTGGAGGGTCGTCATCGGGAAGTCGAGTGTGGCGCTTGCCACAGCGGGGGGGAAGCCAACTTCGAAGGCAACACTATCCTCTATCGCCCGGTGGACGCGTCGGACTGCCGGTCGTGCCACCAGGACCCCCACCGGGGGAGATTGTCGGGCCCGTGCTCCGGGTGCCACGAGCCGGGAGGGTGGAGTCGGATTCCAAGGAGCACGGTGGAAGGTGCCTTCGATCACCGGGGCACGCGATTCCCACTCGAGGGAGCTCACGAGAAAGCCCGGTGCGGAAGCTGCCATGATCCGGCATCCACCGCCCCCGGCACACACATCACCTTCCCGAGTGGTGAAGTGGGAATCCGAGCCTACCCTCGGCCGCGCTACGCCGAGTGCAGGTCCTGTCACACCGACCCGCACGCAGGAGCCTTCGAAGAGACGGGGTGCGACGACTGCCACACCGGGGAGGCCTGGTCTCCCACCGAGTTCGGGCTGGAGCGTCATGACCGGGAGAGCACCTACTCTCTGACCGGCGCCCACCGGGTGACCCCCTGCTCGGCCTGTCACGAATCAGGGGATCCGGGGGAACCGAGGTGGGAGTTCCGGATCCAGGGTGCGGACGACTGTGGGACCTGTCACGGATCAGATGATCCCCATGAGGGGGTCTTCGGGAATACGCCGTGCGAAACGTGCCACGACACCGGGTCCTTTCTCATGGAGGCCTTCGATCATGACAGAGCCGAAGTTCAACGGTGGATTCCGGAGTGTACGGTCTGTCACGGGCCCACCCAGCCCCACGGGGACCAGTTCCTCGGTCGGGAATGCAGCGAATGCCACTCGATCCGCTCCTTCGAGATCCCGGACTTCGACCACTCTCAAGCTCGGTTCGCCCTGGACGGAGCGCACCGGGAGGTGGCCTGCGACCAGTGTCACCGTCCGTCGGACCGTGCCGGGGAGGCGGGAGGCAGGATGGTGATCTATCGGCCTCTGGACTTCACCTGCATCACGTGCCACCGAGGAGGGCAGTGATGGCGGGACGGGGGCTCACCCTGGTGTGCGTCGTTCTGGCGGTGGAGCTGGCTCCAGCCGGGATACGAGCGCAGGGTGCGGAAGACGTCTTCCCTCACGGGCCCCTTCCGGAAGGAATCGGCTGCGCGGACTGCCACAGCACTCAGGGCTGGTCCCCACTGGACCCCCAGCGCTCCTTCGACCACGGAGAGGTTACCGGCTTCGCGCTGCTAGGCGGGCACGGGGATGTGCCCTGCGCGTCCTGCCATCAGGACCTTCGGTTCAGCGCCATGACGGTGGCTCCCAACGAGTGTGGGAGCTGCCACCTGGATGTCCACCAGGGCGCCCTGTCAGCCGACTGCTCGGGGTGCCACACCCCCGAGAGCTTCACGGCCGTATCCGGGGTCCGCGTCCACCAGACCACGGGCTTTCCGTTGGAGGGGGCACACTTGCAGCTGTCCTGCGAGGCCTGTCACTCCAGCGACCGGGGAGGGGCCTTCTCCCCCATTCCCGCCGACTGCATGGCATGCCACCGGGAGGAATTCGAGGCGCCCAAGCTGGTGGATCATGTCACCCTTGGCTTTCCCGGAAATTGTCTGGCTTGCCACTCCTCCCGGTCCTGGAAAGAGGTCGGGTCCTTCGACCACGAGACCTTCTCCGGAGGATTCCGGCTCCAGGGGGTCCACCAGGGGCTTCCATGCACAAGTTGCCACCTGTCCGGCGGAGGTCTCCGCTTCACCTCTCCCTCGGGTCCCGAGGATTGCGTCTCCTGTCACCAGGCCGATTACCAGCGGGAGCACGGGGGGAGTGGGTATCCGACGACCTGCACCCTGTGCCATTCCCCCTCGAGCTGGGAGGGCGCGGAAGACGACCACGCGGCCCTCTCCGGAGGGTTTGCGCTGGAAGGGGCACACCAGGATCTGGCATGTACCGACTGTCACGCGCCCGAAGGAGGTGAGAGCTTCTTCAGTCCAGGGGGGCCCCAGGACTGCGTGTCATGTCATCAGGCGGACTACCAGCGGGAGCATGCTGGGAGCGGCTACCCGACGACCTGCATCACCTGTCACACCGTTTCCAGCTGGGAGGGCGCGGAGGGGGATCACGAAGCCCTCTCGGGCGGTTTCGTCCTGGAGGGTGCCCACGATGGGCTGGCGTGCGGCAGCTGTCATACTGCGGACGGGAGCGGCACTCTCTTCGAGCCTTCGGGCCCCGACGACTGCGTGAGCTGCCATCAGGCCGACTACCAGCGGGAGCATTCCGGGAGCGGCTACCCGACCACTTGCCTGACCTGCCACACGGTGTCCAGCTGGGAGGGAGTCCATGCTGATCACGAGACCCTGTCCGGCGGCTTTGTGCTCGTGGGGAACCACGACCAGCTGGCCTGCTCTTCTTGCCATATCGAGCCCAGCATGGAGTCCATCTTCTCCCCGTCGGATCCGGAGGACTGCCTCGCCTGCCATCAGGGGGATTTCCAGCGTGAGCACAGCGGGAGTGGATACCCCACGACCTGCCTGAGCTGCCACCTGGTGACCACCTGGGATGGCGCGGAGTTCGATCACGACGGCGCTTTCTTCCCCATCTACACGGGTTCCCACCAGGGGCAGTGGACCGACTGCTCCAACTGCCACACGGTTCCCGAGGACCTGCGGATCTTCTCCTGCCTGACTTGCCACGAGCACAACAAGACCCAGACGGACCAGGACCATTCTGAGGTAGGAGACTACATCTACGAGAGCGGCCAGTGCCTGGCGTGCCACCCGACGGGGAGGTCGGGGGGATGACGGGGAGCAGAGGGTTCTCTGCAGGGTTCTTGTATGCGGCCAGCCTGGCAGGGGTGGTGGGAGGCGTAGCCGGAGGCGCCCGTGCTCTCACCGCCCAGGAGGTACCGGAAGCCAGGGTCCTGGCCGTCGTGGACTACGTTGCAGGCTCCGACCTCTATCTCGCCGTAGGCACTGATCACGGTGTCCGTCCGTCGGACACCGTGTCGGTATACGACGGGGAGGAGGAAGGGGCCCTACGCCTGGGGTTCTTCCTCATCGTCTCCGCGACCAGCAGGAGGTCGGTGGCGAACATCCTGGGTGAGCCCTTCCCGGTGGAGCGGGGGAGCCAGCTCTACGTTGGGCTTCCGCTGGACCGGGTGAGAGAAGTCAGTGAGGCAGACACGCTTTCCGAGGTGCTTGGGACGGAGGCAGGCGCCGGACCGGGGGTAGCGAGAGGAGCGTCCGATGCCGAACGGGGACCGACCATCTTCCACGGGCGGGTGTCGGCGGATTACGAGAGCTTCAGAACTGTGACGCGGTGGGGGGAGGACGCCCAGGCCGAGTCGGCCCGGACCTTCTCGACCCCCACGTTCCGTCTCCAGGCCCAGGGGAGGAACCTCCCCGGGGGGTTCAGCCTGGGAACCGGAATCCGGGTGAGTCACAGAATGAGCTCCGACTCCATCGTGCAGCCTGTCACCTCCACCCGAATCTACCAACTGGACCTGGAGAAGCGATTCCAGCAGGTGCCGCTGGAGCTTCATCTCGGCCGTTTCTATTCCCCCTTTGATGACCTCTCGGGATTCTGGGACGGGCTCCTCCTCCGGGTCGGGCCGGATGCCCTGGGGGCCGGGGTCGCAGTAGGCTTCGAGCCCCGGTGGTCCAACGAAGGCTTCGGCAGCGATCGTCCGAAGATGTCGGGTTTCCTGGATTTCGATGTCGGAGGGGAGACTCTGGACTATTCGGGTTCCTTGACCTTCCTGGGGATCCGGCCCCGGGACGGGCTGCGGGACAGAACGGCGGTGGGCCTTTCCCAGAGGGTCCGCGTGGGGAGAGCATGGCTACGCCAACGCCTGGAGGTGGACAGGGATCCGTCCGGATCGG
>JASFRP010000485.1:0-3880 GCA_050114895.1 Gemmatimonadota bacterium | reverse complement strand
CCCGTTGTTGCCCCCGCCACCCACGACACGGCATCCGCCGTCGCAGCGGTGCCGGCAGAGGGCGATGACTGGGGATTCATCAGCTCGGGAACCTGGTCCCTGGTGGGTATGGAGACCCCGGCGCCCGTGATCACGGAGCGGGCGATGAAGCTCAACTTCACGAACGAGGGTGGGATCGCGGGCACCAACCGGCTACTGAAGAACATCACGGGACTCTGGCTCGTGCAGCGGCTCCGTGATAAGCTGGCGCCGAAGGCTGACTACGGAGTGCTGGAGAGGGGAGCATCATCCGCGACACCGTTGGTGAGCTTCATCGAACCCGACGACCCTAGATTCCTGAATCCAGACTCGATGACGAAGGCCATCGCTAACTTCTGCGCACAGACCGGCCAACCGGTCCCCTCCACCACGGATGCCTTCATCCGTTGTGCCTTCGAGAGCCTCGCCCTCCGATACCGGGCGGTCCTCGGTGAGGTCGAGGAGGTGACGGGGCGTCCCCTCAGCAGGATCCACGTGGTGGGTGGAGGCGCACGGAATCGCCTCCTCAACCAGATGACCGCGGATGCGACCGGGCGCCCAGTGTTCGTTGGCCCGGTGGAGGCCACGGCCGCCGGAAACCTGATGGTTCAGGCGCTGAGCCTGGGGATCCTGAAGAGCCACGGGGAGGGCCGTAAGCTCGTCCGGCGCTCCTTCCCGGTGGAAGTCTTCCAACCCAGGGAGACCGGTCGCTGGGACGAGGCGTGGGAGAGGTCCTCTGCCTGGAGGAATCCGTCATGACCGACCGTGTCGAAGCCGCGTGGAATCTCGCAAAGGACAGGTACGCGGAAGCGGGTGTGGATGCCGAAGCGGCCATCGAGACGCTGGCCTCCGTGTCTCTGAGTCTCCACTGCTGGCAGGGGGATGACGTACGGGGCTTCGAGGGAGTCGGTGACCTCACCGATGGAGGGATCGCCGCCACTGGGAATCACCCGGGCCGGGCCAGAAACGCCCATGAGTTGAGGAGCGACCTCGATGCGGCTTTCGCGCTCATACCCGGCACCCACCGCCTGAACCTCCACGCCATCTACGCCGAGCCCCCACACCCCGTGGAGCGTGACGAGCTGCTCCCGGAACACTTCGGCCGGTGGATGGACTGGGCCGGGGAACGGGGGCTGGGCCTCGACTTCAACCCGACATTCTTCGCCCACCCGAGGGCTGCCGACGGGTTCACCCTGAGTCACGCCGACCCGGAGGTGCGCCGATTCTGGATCGCCCATGGCCGGGCCTGCCGGGAAATCGGTGCGGCCATGGGCCGGGCCACCGGGAGTTCGTGTGTGACGAACGTCTGGATCCCGGACGGCTACAAGGACCTTCCTGCCGATCGCCGCGGGCCCCGGGAGCGTCTGCTGCAGTCGTTGGATGAGATCTTCCTGCGGGAGCTCGATCCCAGTGAGAACCTCGACGCCGTCGAGAGCAAGCTGTTCGGGATCGGATCAGAAGCCTACGTGGTTGGCTCCCATGAGCTGTATCTCGGGTACGCGATCCGGCGGGGCATCCTCTACTGCCTGGACACGGGCCACTTTCACCCCACCGAATCCGTCGCCGACAAGATCAGCTCGGTGCTGCTTCATCTGGATCGGATCCTCCTGCACGTCAGCCGTGGCGTCCGTTGGGACAGCGACCACGTCGTCACACTGACCGACGGCCCCATCTCGTTGGCGATGGAGATCGTTCACGGAGGCTTCCTGGATCGTGTTCACATGGGCCTCGACTACTTCGATGCCAGCATCAACCGCGTCGCAGCCTGGATCATCGGAGCTCGGAACCTGCTCAAGGCTCTTCTCCTCGCTCTCCTCAGCCCCGCGGACGCCCTCCGAGAACACGAGAGAAGCGGAAACCTCACCGCGAGACTCGCGATGATGGAGGGGATGAAGACCCTCCCCTTCGGAGCCGCATGGGATTATCACTGCCAGGGGCAGGGGGTGCCGCCGGACGACGCCTGGCTCCCGGTGATCGAGGCATACGAGCGCAGAATCATGGAAGTGCGGAGATGAAGAGGTTGCAGAAGCTCATGGACACCGTGAGGAGCACCGCCCGGGATCTCTGGCTCCGAGGTTGGGCTGAGCGGAACGCCGGCAACCTCAGTTTCCGGCTGTCCCCGGAGGATCTTTCCGGCGCCGTACTCAGGGAGGAGCCCTGGCGCGACCTGGATGTGCACGTACCCGACGTGGCCGGAGCACGCTTCCTCGTCACGGCGACAGGTAGTTACATGCGGGTCTTGGAACAGGACCCCGAACGGGACCTCGGAGTGATCGAAATCGAAGAGAGCGGCTGCCGCTATCGGACCCTCTGGGGCTACCGGAACGGAGGCGGGCCGACGAGCGAGTTGCCCTCCCATCTCCGGGCCCACGCATCTCGTCTACAGGCCGGCGACGACGAGAAGCGGGCTGTGATTCACACCCACCCCCCCAACCTCATCGCACTGACCTACGCCAAGCCTTTGACCACCGAAAGCCTGACCCGACTCCTCTGGGAGATGCATGCCGAGTGTATCGTCGTCTTTCCCAGGGGCTGCGGATTCCTGGACTGGCGGATGCCCGGAAGCGAGGACCTCGCTCGGGCCACGGAAGAGCTCTTCGAGAAGCGCACACTGGTCGTCTGGAAACACCATGGCGCCGTTGCCCTCGAAGCCGATTTCGAGACGGCGTTCGGCCTCATCGAGACGGCGGAGAGGGCGGCGGAGATCTATCTCAAGGTCGCGGCTCTCGGGCCTGTTTCGCAGAAACTGAGCACAGCCCAGCTTACGGCCCTGGCCGAGAAATTCGGAGTCCAACCGGACTTGGAGATTCTCGGAAGCATCATCCCGGGGTTGGAAGAGTGAGTGAGATCCCGGAGAGGGCCCAACCTCCGATTTCGGCCCTGGTGGATGACAATACTCGGCTACTCCACAGTGTGGGCGAGCGGGTCAAAGAGCTCACGGCTCTCCATCAGACGGCCCGGGTGCTTCAGGACGACAGCCGTCCGGCGGAGGCGCTGATCTCGGACGTTCTCCTTCTTCTCCCTCCGGCCTGGCAGTATCCGGAGGTCACCGAGGCCCGAATCTACGCTCCTGCTGGTCTACTTCCCCTTCGTTCACATGCTCTGGGGTGGCGGGCTCTTGGCCGAGTGGGGTGTCTTGGACTTCGCAGGCGGCATCGCGGTTCATAACATTGCCGGGATGGCAGCTCTGGCGTCGGTCCTGTTCGTGGGCCGACGGCGTATCAAGGACTCGGTCCCCCACAGCATTCCCCTCGTGGCCCTGGGCACCGGACTTCTCTGGTTCGGTTGGTACGGTTTCAATGCGGGGAGCGAGCTCCAAGTGGATGAAATCACCGCCCTCGCCTTCCTGAACACCGACATCGCCGCCTCTTTCGCCGCCATCACCTGGCTTTTCATCGCCTGGTCGAGGGAAAAGAAGCCGAGCTTCGTTGGTCTCCTCACGGGTGCCGTGGCGGGCCTGGCCACCATCACCCCTGCGGCGGCCTTCGTCTCCACCGGTGGTGCAGCCATCATCGGTATCGGCGCTGGCTCCGTCTGTTACGCTGCAGTGGGCCTCAAGAACGCACTCAACTGGGACGACGCCCTGGATGTCTGGGGTGTGCACGGTGTGGGGGGCGCCCTGGGTATCGTGATGCTGGGGATCCTGGCCAGCACCGCCATCAACCCCGCCGGAGCGGATGGTCTGCTTCACGGAGGGAGCGACTTCTTCGTGAAGGAGCTCGTTGCAGTCGTGATCTCCTCCATCTATGCTTTCGCTTTCACCTACATCATGCTTTGGGCCATCAACAAAGCCACACCCGTTCGGACCTCCGAGATGGAGGAGGGTGAACTGGATGCGTCTCTCCACGGAGAGTCGGCCTAC
>JASFRP010000484.1:0-3887 GCA_050114895.1 Gemmatimonadota bacterium | reverse complement strand
GGATGGTGTTCGAGGGCCATTTACCGGACCAGGCGGCCCTCTCGGGCGTGCTCGACATGCTCTACGTTCATCACCTCGCCGTCGTGTCCGTGGAGCTCATCGACCCCTGACCTGAATCTGCGGCGCACGTGTCGGATTCCATCGTGATCATCGGCCTCACCATGGGAGTCGTTCGCCTCTTCCGGGCCATTCGGGGGCCGGGACAGGGTACAGCGCATGAGCCCTCGGGAATGGCGAATTCCTGGAGTGTGGGCCTGGTCATGCTCGCCAACAATGGCGACTCCCTTGCGGTATTGACCTCCCTGTTTTGCCGAAAGGCGCCAACCATTCACACTCCTCATTGCCGGGACCGGCCTCGCCATGGCCTTCCTCTGGACCTCCATCGCAGGCTGGGTCGCCCGACACCCCAGCCCGGCGAGAGGGGTCCGCGACTGGAGCCCCTATGTGCTCCCCTCGATCCTGATCTTCGTCGGGTGGTATGTCCTGAGCGATACGGTCACGGACACCTTCTAGGAGTGTGCACGGATGCCTGCGCGCCTCTTTTCCAACGCTCGAAGAATCGCTCTGGCGTCGATCCTGCTCGCGGCAGCCATGGTCTACCTGGTCCGCTGGCAGGAGCGGGCCGAGGTGACCCTGATCCTCGGCGCAGGTCCGGCCGGCTCTGAGGCATTCGGCCTGGCCCAGGCCGTCGCAGACGTGGTCCAGACCCATCATCCCCGAATCCGCATCCTGGTGGTTCCCACGCAGGGTTCGGCCCAGAACGCCGAGTTGATGAGGACCGGAGGGCTGGACCTCGCCACCATCCAGGCCGAGGTCGGGACCCCTTCCGCTGCCAGATTGATCGCACCTCTCTTTTCCAACGCCCTTCATCTCTTGGTGAGGGAGGGTTCCGGAATCCGGTCCCCCGGGGACATGCGAGGAAAGACCGTGGCCGTGCCTCTCAGCGGATCCGCCGGCTTCGGATCTTTCTGGAGCGTGGCGTCCCACTACGGGATGGACGAGGCTGCCTTGACAGCTCTCCCCATGTCCCTGGAAGCCGCCACGTGGGCCATGCGGAGCGGAGCCGTGGACGCTCTCTTCCTTTCTCGCCCGCCGGGTTCCTCTGCGGCACGCAGGGTCATCGGCGCTGGGAATGCTTACATGGTTCCCGTGGAACAGGCCGCGGCCATCCGGCTCGATCGGCCCGCCCTGGAGGTCGGCATGGTGCCCAGGGGATCGTACAGGGGCGACCCTCCCATCCCCCCGACGGACCTCACCACCGCAATGGTACCCATTCTGCTGATGGGGAGGGAAGATCTGGCCCCCTCCCTCGTCAGGGAGATCACCGAGGTTCTCTTCGAGCGGCGGAGGGAGTTGATGGAGCGATCCCCATTGGCGGGCTTCATCCTCTCGCCGGAACGGAGCACCGTCTACCTGCCGGTCCATGAAGGGGCTCAGCGTTACTACGATCGGGAGGGTCCCTCCTTCCTCCAGGAGAACGCCGAGGTCATCGCCCTCCTCCTCTCCATCGGGCTTCTGGGCATCTCCTCTGTTCTCCGGATGAAGGAACAGGCTCGCCGCCGCCGTCTGGAGGGGTACAATGGAGAGATCCTGGCCCTGTACGGAAAGGCAAAAGAATCTTACGATCCCGGAGCCATCGGATCGAAGAAGGAGGAGATGCTCCAGGTCCTCGTGCGGGTCCTGGACGATGCGGAGGAGGGGAAAGTCACCGAGGAGGGTTTCCAGGTGTTCTCCCTCACCTGGCAGGCGGTATACGGAGCCCTCCGGGATCGTCTCCTGTTGGGTCCGCTGCCCCACCGTTCCTCCACCGGTCCAGACAAGAGTGGCTTCGACGAGGGCGCTCCCGCCGTGCCCCCCTTGAAAACACCCCCGGCCGCACGAGACCCGGACCCACCACCGGGAGACCAGCCATGAAGCGGCCGATTCTCTCCGGTATAGGACCTTTTGCGGTGGGCACGCTGGTTCTGATCGTGTTGGCCGGGATCGTGATCCGAGGCAGAGACGCGGATCGGATCGATCGCTCTCTCTCGATCCTCTCCCTGGTCTCCTCCCTTAGGCGGGCCAGCGCCGTCGGAGAACTGGAGGTGGCCCGGTCCGATGCCCTGCTCTGGAGTCGCTTCGGAGGCATTCGGGAAAGCATGGTCGCATTGGAGAACGCGTGGGCCGCCATGGGACCCGACGGAGCGCACTTGATGGAACGCCTCTATGTGCATGAAAACCCCTACCCGGAACAGGGACGACACCTCCTGGCGGACCCTGGAGATGGGTCCCGGTACTCCGCCATCCACAGGGAATTACAACCTCGGATCGGGGAGTTCCTGGGCATTCACGAGTACGCGAACATCCTTCTGGTGAATCCGTCGGGTCGGGTGGTCTACTCGTTTGACAAGAACGAGGCCTTCGCGGCGGATCTCCAGCAGCCACACTGGCGGGAGACGCCTCTGGGAGCGGCCGTCAGGGAGGCGCTGGACCTGGATCCGGGTGAGATCGCCCTCGCGGATTTCGAGCGGTATCTCCCCGGTAGCGAAGAGTGGGCCCTCTTCATGGCCGCCCCCATCGGGGAACACGGCGTGCTGACCTTCCGGATCTCCCCGGAGCGCATTGGGAAGCATCTGGCCCGGACCCATCAGCAGCGGAACTCAGCCTCCTCCACCATCCTCGCAGACGGATATCGGATTCTCGGGTACCCGCCCTGGATCGACGCAGAGGAGACCTTCGACCCCGTCGACGTGGAGATCCACGAGCGTGCCTTGAGGGATGGGCCCGGAAGCATGATCCTCCGGCAAGCCGACGGCAGCCGGATCCTGGCTGCGTGGGAGCCCGGCACCGTTGGGGGAATCCCCTGGGTGGTCGTCTCCAGGGTCGACCTGTCGGAAGTCAGGGGGGAAGAATCCGGGGACCGGCGGGCAATAGTCCTTGTCACCGTCCTGGTCTGGCTCGCCCTGGGAGCCCTCACCCTGGGTGGAGGGCCCTCCCCCGCAATGGCTCGACACCGGATTTGAGAGCGGGTCCCGGACCGGCCACGGTGACCGTTCCCGGCCTTGCCGGTGGCATCACCGCATCCGAGTCGATAGTTCCACCGAGTTTCCGCCCCGTAGGACAGTCACGGTGAGGGTTTCCCCCGGTTGCAGGTCCTGGAGGACCTGACCGATCCTTTCCAGGCCCTCCAGCTCCCCACCGATGGGGATGCCCTGGACGCTCAGGATGATGTCCCCACCCAGGAGGATCTCCCTGTCCAGGATGGCCACCGGAATCGTGCTGGGCCAAAGACCCAGAGACTCGGCCAGGGACCCTAGGGCCACCTTCTGAACCAGGATGCCGCCTCCGGGAGGAGGGATGTTCAGGAGGGCCGCCAACCCTCCGGTCAACGGCATGGATTCCAGTCCGGTCCAGACTCCTCTCCCCTCCAGAAGAGACGCCCGGGCCTGGTTGGCGGACACCGCATATCCAAGACCCATGGACCCCCCGGATACGGTGAGAATGTGGCTAACGATCCCGATGACCTCTCCCCGCATGTTGAACATGGGCCCGCCGGAGTTTCCGGGGTTGATGGCGGCGTCGGTCTGGAGGAAATCGACGTCGGCGCCTCCGAAATGGAGACCGCGACGGGTCCGGCGGCCGCTGACGTGGCCCACGGTGAGCGTGTGGCTTTCTCCCAGGGGGGCCCCAACGACCAGGACTTGATCCCCCACCATCACGTCGTCCGAGTCCCCGATGGGGACCGGCCGAGTGGACGCCGGCTCGTTCAGGCGGAGGAGGGCCACGTCGTGGTCGGGTTGGGAGGCCACCACCGTCGCATTGATCCTCCGCCCGGAGGAGAACTCCACCACGACTTCGTCTGCGGCCTGGACGACGTGGGCTGCCGTGAGAACCTCGTTGGGAGAGAT
>JASFRP010000483.1:0-3890 GCA_050114895.1 Gemmatimonadota bacterium | reverse complement strand
CCACGCCCGGAAGCGAGGACAACCCGGATCTAGACGGAACCGAGGACTTCGCCTTCATCAACCTTGGCCTCACTGCGGCAAAGGAACTGGCCATCACAAGCCAGTTTTCCCTTCCGGTGTTCGGCTCGTTCATCATCAACCCGAACGTGGATATCGCGTATTTCGTGGTGGGAATCAGCCTGTAGGGTTCATCCGGCTATCCCTTGAAGGCCCTCCTCCACTTCAGGGGACTGCCGAAGATGTGGGCCAGGGGACGATCGCTGTGCGCAAGGAGGAGGAGGGAGTCTCCGGGCTGAATCCGGTAACTCCGTTCCGCGGCGTCCTGGGGGTTCGTCAGAAGACGACCGGTGGGAAGGTCCTCGAATTCAGCGAGCCTGTCTGAGCCCCAGTCGGTTTCATCGGAATCCGTCCCTGCCCCCGGGGCTCCACCTCGGTTGATGGCGAGGAGGAGGACTGAGCTTTCCCGGCAGGCAACCATGGCCTCATCGAAGTTCTTGCCGACCAGAGGAGGATCCTCGGCACCATGAACGGGCACCTCCACGAGCTGGTTTCCGTCTCCGATACTGAGGATGTCCCCGATGAACTCCGTCACGCCGGGGTTCAGGAGGGCCTGGAGGAGCATCTTCTCACTGAATTCCTGGGGGCATAGGATCAGGTCGGTGTGGACGCTCTGTAGGGCCGACTTCTTGTCGGGGTCCAGGAGTTCCGCCACGGACCTCAACTCGTGGACTCGCGTGCCCTCCTTCACCAGCCGGTAGGCGTGCTTCTCCGCCTGCAACACCGTGAGGACCGTTTGGGCGTCCGGGTCGCTTACCGTTTCGTCGGCAAGCACGATGATGGTGTCCGCCGTGTCCAGGCCGGCCCTTCTCATATGATCCAGATCGGTGGGCGTTCCCCTCAAGAAGAGGGCGAAATCCCTGGGCAGGCCGTGCTCTTCCACCGGGTCCGAGCCCAGGTCCGCTACCACCACCACGGTCTGCCGGCGTTCTCCCAGGTGAGGGTCCGTGAGTTTGCCAATGATCTCCGATGCCCGGGAATTCCATCCGCACAGGATCACATGCCCGTCCAGTTCTTTGGGATCGACAGCCATTTGCATTTTCATCCTTTTAGCAAGCTGATCCGATGTCACGAGACCCACGAGGAGGATGACACCCCCGATCCCGATCCATCCCAGGAGGGAGCTGAGGACCTTCGCTGTGGGTGACCGGGGGAACCGATCCTCCTCGTACCCGGTCGCGGTAAAGACCAGCGTCCAGAGGAGATTGTCGTTCAGGCTCCGGTTCTCGAATTCGCTGGTCACGTTGTTGGACCGCGCATACCGGGTCTCTGCAGCCTGAATGAGGAGCGCACCACCGAGGATGATGATGGAGATGAGGACCGGGATCACCAGGTAGCGGTAGCGGTCGGTCATGCCATAGGGGCCCACCAGCTTCTCGGCGAACCGAGGGGCGGCACGTCGCAGCCCGGCTCTCAGCGTCGTGCTGAAGCCAAGTGCAACGAAGCCCACTCCAAGCAGAGCCAGGATGGCGAGAAGGAAGACAGAGACGACGGGTGTGCACCCGCCCAGCTCTGCTTCGCAGTAGTATTGGTTCGCTCCGGGGTGCCAGTTTGTCGGTACATAATCCCGGATGGTGCCCGGAAGGATACTCCGGGCCAGGTCGGTGGATGCCCGGATCTCCGGGAGGTTTGTGAGAAGGGCTTGTGTGATGTCGTGGACTCGTCTGGAGGAGAGGCCGGACCGGGCCAGAAGCACGGCCCGAACCCTCACGGTGTGAACGGTCCTTCCATCGTGTTCGAAGGCGGTGGCCCGGTAGTATCTCCGCTCCCTCTGGAGGACCTCCACCAGGTCTTCCCCCAGGCTCAGGGGCTCGGCCCCGGCCGCGTGGACCTCATCCCAGTAGTCGGGGGTGACCCCTCCCGTCAGGAACAGGACGTCAGCCGAGTCGGTGGCCAGCAGGGAAAGGCTTTCCCTTGGGTCCCGCATGATGGTATCGACGGCGTCAAAGCCCAGGCCGAGGGCGTCCAGCACATCCTCGGCGTTGTCCCGGGTTCCGCTACCCTCCTCTCCTACCACGAGCCGGCGTCCCGGATCGAGCATGGCGGCCGATGGTAGGTTCAAGTCGCGGCGGGCGATGACCAGCACGTCCTCGGAGTGGAGCCCCATGATGGCTTCCACTGGCTGAGGGCCGAAACTCTCAAACATGGCTTCCCCTCGGGCTCCGTGGGAGGCCACATCGCTCTGGGCGATGGCCAGGTCCGCCTCACCCCGTCCCAGGGACAGGATATTGGCCACCGACCCTCCGCTCGTTTCCACCCGCACGGTGAGGCCCGGGATGGACTCCTCCAGGACTCGTGCCAGAATGTGCCCGATCTCGATGTACGATCCGCTGGGGCTCCCCGTGAGAAGAACGAGTGTGTCCCGTCGGCTCTGGGGCGGGCCCAAAGCCATGACCGATGCCGTGAGTGCAGCCGCGATCCACATGGAGGCTTTCTCCCTGGGACATGTCTCGTAGGGCCCGAGACGCCTGAGGTCGAGAACGGGAGGAGACGGTCCTGCTGCGAGGTGGGAGTCGGTCCGGTTCAGCCGGTTTTCCCTCGAAGCGGGAGTGCCGCCTGGCAGGGAAATTGGACCGTCCTCCCAGCAATTGCGCAAGTGCTCTGAGCGAGAGATGGTCTCCGAGACGTATGGTCGGCCATCTCCCGAACGACCACAACGCTCGGTTCCTGGCCCGGGCGGGGCTCTCTCCCTCCCTCCCAGAGGGCCTCGTGCGTGGACCCGGCGGTGGTGCTACGAGCTCTGGTAGCCTTTCGCACCCCGCCCCGGTTCCGGACTATCGTTTCTCCGGCTGCTCGTTGGTGAGCGTGGCCTTCTTCAGGTAAGGAATCCCGTCGGTCATCCAGGCCGGCGCCGGGGCATCCCTCAGGTAGTGGTCGAAGAAATCGAAGAAGCGGCGGGTGAAATCCACCCGGTTCCCCAGCTTGCTCAAATGGTGCCCCTCCCCGGGGTACGCCAGGAGAATGGCGTCCTTCCCGTTGAATCGGAGGGCGTTGTAGAACTTGAGACTCTCGTTGAAGGAGACCGTGGGGTCGGCGGTGCCGTGCATGATGAGGATCGGCTGCGTCGCCTCGTTGGCGTGCGACAGCGCCGACTCGTCCCGGTACACCTCAGGCTTTTCCCAGGGTGAGAAACCCCAGCGGCCCTGGCCGTAGAAATAATACTGGTTGCCGTTGGCACCCGACCCGCCGCTGTTCTGGTACGACCAGCCCCACTCCTGGCTGAAGTCGGTGTAGAGGTCGGTGACGCCGGCGCCCTCTCCGACCGCGGCGAAGAGCCGGGACCTCGTTCCGATGTAGGCCGCGCCCTCGCCGCCGTAGCTGTGGCCGTGCAGGCCGATGCGTTCGGGGTCGGCGTAGCCCATCTCGATGATCTTCCGCGTCGCCGCCTCCACGCAGTCCAGCTGGTCGTCATGCGACGTGCCGGTGTTGTACCAGATGTCGGGGAGCATCACGATGTATCCACGACTCACGGCTTCGATGGTTGGTCGGCCCATGCTGACGAAGAGCTCCGGCGTGGGGTACCGGTTGAGGATCTGAGAGTTCTTCTCGTAGAAGGTGACGAGTGTGGGTCGCTTCTCGCCGGGCTGGTAGTCGTCAGGCAACCAGAGCAGGCCTTGCAGCGCGTGTCCGTGCTTGTCCGTGAAATCGAAGAGGACACTGTGGCCCCACCGGTACTCGGCCTGCTGGGGGTTGGAGTCGGAGATCTTCCGGGCGTTGGCGAAGTCGGGGCCCGACACCCGCAGATCCGGAGGCTCCGAGAACGTCTGTCGGGTGAAGAGGAAACGATCTGCGCGGCTGGCCTTGCTCGGCGTGTCGTACACGGCGTCGTCGTA
>JASFRP010000482.1:0-3892 GCA_050114895.1 Gemmatimonadota bacterium | reverse complement strand
CAGCACCTCGACGTTGATGCGCCTGTGCGGGGCCAGGTGAACGGCGTCCACGAAGACCAGAGCGCCTGCCTCCCTGGCCATCCGGGCGAGGGGGGGGATGTCGGTGATGGTTCCCAGGGCGTTGGAAGCAGCCCCCAGGGCCACGAGCCGGGTACTCTCGCTCAGGAGCTCGGGAAACCGTTCCACCTCCAGGATCCCGGTCTTCGGGTCGAGGGGGAGGGTCCTCACCACTACCCCCCGCTCCACCTCCAGCGCCTTCCACGGGTCCACGTTGGCGTGGTGGTCCAGCTCGGTCACCACGATCTCGTCCCCCGGCCTCAGGGTTCTCCCCACGGCTCGGGAAAGATGATAGGTGAGGGTCGTCATGTTCGGGCCGAAGACCATCTCCTCCGGGGACCCACCGAGAAAGTCCGCCATGGCCTCTCGGGCCTGGTGTCTGACCCGATCGGTCTCGGCGCTGGTCGGAAAGGCCCAGTGGGCGTTCGCGTTCCGGTGGAACAGATAGTCCGCCATCGCCACCGGGACCGCGTCCGGAACCTGGGTCCCACCGGGCCCGTCGAAGAAAGCCACGGAGCGCCCTCCGTGAGTGCGTTGAAGGGCGGGGAAGTGGGTCCGGATCTCCTGGACTGTGGCCAGAGGCATGACTCTCTCGACTCCCGGAGAAGGCGCGGCTCCCATGCGGAGTCTCCGCCGGGAGAGGATCGGTTTCGCATCCAGGGTTGATGGGGACCCCGGAAGAGGACATTGTACGGGCCATGTCAAATCGAGAGCAAAGCCTGAAGAGGCCCTGGATTTCCGTCGTTCTCTGGATTCTTGCCGTCCTGATCATGTTCGTGGCGGCGGATTACCAGGAGCGGACCGGTCCGACGAAGGAGTTCACGGGGAGCTTCGACGTCGGGGGTGAGGCCTTCGACTTCGCCCTGCTGCGGAGCGGAAACACCGACCAGGATGCCCCCATCACGGTCCCGGATCCTGGAGAGGGGGTCACAGGGGAGGTGATGTACAAAAGACATCCCACCCCAGATCCGTTCACCGCCATCCCCATGGAATCCGTGGCCGGGGAGCTCCAGGCAATGCTCCCGGCCCAGCCGGCTGCCGGGAAGCTGGAGTTCTATGTGGTCCTGTCCACCCCGGAGGGTCGGATCAGAATCCCCGAAGGGGAGGAGACCCTCATCATGCGGTTCAAGGACCCGGTCCCCCTGGCCGTCCTGGTGCCTCACGTCATCTGCATGTTCCTCGCCCTTCTGGTGGGGGTCCGGACGGCCCTCGGTGCGCTGTTCTATCAGGACGGGGTGAAACGACTGGCGTGGACGACGCTGGTGCTGATGACCCTGGGGGGGATGATCCTGGGTCCCACGGTTCAGAAGTACGCCTTCGGAGCCTTCTGGACCGGATGGCCGTACGGTTACGATCTGACGGACAACAAGACCCTCATCATGTGGCTGGTGTGGGTGGGCGTCGTCCTGATTCTGTGGAAGAGGCCCTCACCCCGGGACCGGATCGTTCGCGGGGCCATTATCGTGGCCGCCACCGTAATGCTGGCGGTGTACGTCATACCCCACAGCCTGAGGGGGAGTGAGCTGGACTACCAGGAGATGCAGGTCGAGACTGGGTGGAGAGGGGTCGATCCCCTGGAACCTCCCTGGGTTGGGTCGCGGAGGGTGGGGTGACGGCCCACCCTCCGGCGAAGGTTATCCGTCCACCTGGTAGAGGGCGGCTACGGCCCCGGCGGGATCTCTGATCACCGCATAGGCCGATCCGGGCCCCACGCTCTTCGGGCCGGCCAGTACCGCTCCGCCGCCCTCCCGAACACTCGCCAGACTCACCTCGAGGTTCTTCACCACCAGGTATACCATCCACACCGGGGGCAGGTCGGCGTTGGCGCCTCGAGCATGGCAGATCCCCGCTGCCGGTGTGCCCGTGCCTGGAACCGTCATGTTGAAATCCGAGTACCCATCCATGTCCACGGGCTCCGGCACCCACCCCACGACGCGGGCGTAGAAGTCCCTGATGGTCTCCGCATCCGGGACCGTCAGGTCGATCCAGGCCATGGTTCCGGCTGCCGTCTTCTCTGACATGGGAAGCTCTCCGTGTGTGGGTCCGGGGAAGAGAATTCGTCCATTTCTCCCCCTGAGGCGCCGCGTGTCAAGGAAAGATCTCCTCGGGAGGAGGACGGGCGGCGGCCGTGGACGGAGGAACTCGAGAGGAGCAGGCATGGGAGATCATGACGAGGACCGGGTCCAGACGCTGCATCCGGACCCGAAGAAATCGGGGCCCAGGATCCTACGCTGGAAGTACGAGGCGGTGCGGCGGGCCATTCTGAAAATCCTTCCCACCGCCGAGCCTGGGCTCCCTTTCAGGGACCTCACCGGAGCCGTGCGGGATAGGCTCAGCGGAGAGGAGCTGAGCGCCCTCGGCTCCGCCTCCTGGTATGTGGTCACGGTGAAGCTGGATCTGGAAGCCAGGGGAGAGGTTTCCAGGCTCCCCGGCGGTGGCCCCCAACGCCTGATCCGCACCCACTGAACCTTTCTCCTTTCCCGGACCGTCTCAGTAGGAGAGGCATCCGCCGTACCCGGTGGGGTGGGAGGCGGATAAATCCGCCAAGGCCCCAGGAACCTCGAATCCCGGATCTGTCATGGATGAATCGGTACGCGGAAAGGAACCACCGGTGCGCCTGCGTCGTGGGTCCGTCCTGCGCCTGGTGTCGGAGCTGTTGGTAATCTTCGTGGGGGTGTACGGCGCCTTCTGGGTAGAGAGGTACCGCCAGGAGTTGGAGGATAGGGACCGGGCCACCACGATCCTCGAGGCGCTTGCGAGGGAGATCGGGAACATCGCCTCCAACGGACCCTTTGTGAGAGATGCCATGGCCTCCGCCCTCTCGGCGTACGACTCGGCGGTGGCCATGGGAATCCGGGCGCAGCCGGCTTTTTATCGAGAACCCGGCGCTGAGACCCCGTCTATCTCCGTTTGGGAGGCCACGGTGGCCTCCGGTGGGGTAAACCTCCTGGATCCACAGCTCTTCTATACCCTGGCGGAGTTCTACAACCGCGTTGAATCCTTCAGTCAACGCTACCTCCGCTACAACCAGGTCACCGAACGGGAGGTTCTGCCCCGTCTTTCCATCGGAGCCGAAGCGTTCTACGATCCCCTCTCCGGTAAGTTGGACCCGGTCTTCGAGGTTCACATGGATCAGCTTCGGACGCTCCACTACGAGGCAGAGCAGATCATCGATCGCTCCGACTCTCTCGTGCAGGTCGTCCAGGCGGAAGCGGAGCGACTTCACTGACCACTTCGACGGAGAGATCCCACGAGGGTCTTCGCCGTGCTCTGGGTCCCTTCGACGCCACCATGGTCGTGGTGGGAGGGATCGTCGGGGCGGGGATCTTCATCAACCCGTACATCGTTGCTCAGCGCTTGGAATCCCCCGGGTGGGTCCTGGCGGCCTGGGTGGCCGGCGGGGTCATCGCCATGGCGGGCGCCATGACCTTCGCAGAGCTGGGGGTGGTGATGCCCAGGGCAGGCGGCCACTACGCCTACCTGCGGGAGGCATTCCACCCTCTCCTGGGCTTCCTCTACGGGTGGGCCCTCCTCTTCATGATCGAGACGGGAGCCATCGCAGCGGTGTCCATCACCTTCGCGGAGTATACCCTCCGCCTGGTGGGGAGGGACGGAGTGGGTGCCCTTCCTCTGGCAGTGACGGCCATCGTGTTGGTGGGGGGGATCAATGCCCTGGGTGTGAAACCGGGGAGCAGGGTGCTGAACCTCTTCGTGGTCCTCAAGGTAGCGGCTCTGGCTCTTCTCATCGGCCTGGGCCTCTTTCTTCCCGGTGGAGCCGCGGGTGGCCTGGCAGGTGGCGTGCCCTCGGCGGCGGTACCCACGGGGGGCGAGAGTG
>JASFRP010000481.1:0-3899 GCA_050114895.1 Gemmatimonadota bacterium | reverse complement strand
GGAGGAGAGGGAGACGGCGCCCCGGATCTCCGGGTCCCGGAATGCGTCCTTCGCCATCCGCTGGCAATCGTCGAAGTCTCCCTGCACCGCCACGGCCTGGACGTTCTCCCCCAGCGTCGAGAACTGGCGCTCCTGCCGGGTGGAGACCTTCCCGTCGGGAAAGAGGACCACCACCCGGATCCCCGGAAGGCCCAGGAAGGCGTGGGCCACGGCTCCGCCCGTGTCGCCGGAGGTGGCGGTGAGGATGGTGAGAGGCCCGGACTCGTCTCCCCGGAGGTGGGCCATGAGGCGGGCCATGAACCGGGCGCCCACGTCCTTGAAGGCGAGGGTGGGGCCCCGGGAGAGGTCCAGCACCCGGATTCTCTCCGTGAGACGGACCACCGGAAGGGGGAAGTCCAGGGCGCTCTTCACGACGGACTCGGCGGCCTCGGCCTCCAGAGCTCCAGTCAGGAGCAGACGGGCGAGGAAGGTGGCGACCCCCGGCCAGTCCATCTCCCGGAGACGGGCCAGGTCTTCGGTGGAGAGCCGGGGAAGACGCGACGGCATGTAGAGCCCCCCGTCCGGGGCCAGGCCCCGGAAGAGGGCGTCACGCAGAGAGGTCTCAGGGGTCTCACCCTGCGTACTCACATACCGCACAGTCGTCACGGCGGGCCCCCGGTCCTCCCCGCATCCAGGACCCGGGCCCCCGGGGCTCTTCCGGGGGAGAGCAGGAGGTCCGCCTCCAGGCCGCCGGAGGCCCGAAAGGCCTGCACCATGGCCTCACCCACCGCCTCCGCCCGTTCCCGGCCCCGGCAGAGGGCGAAGAGGGAGGGCCCGCTTCCCGAGAGGCTGGCCGCCAGCGCTCCCGCGTCCAGGGCCGCAGCCTTCACAGCCGCGAATCCCGGCACCGCCGGCGCCCTGAGGGGCTCGGCGACCCTGTCCTCCACCGCCCGGCCGATGATCTCCCAGTCGCCCCGGAAGAGGCCGGCCACCAGCGCCGCCGTGTTCCCCCACTGGGCCACGGCGTCCGGGAGGGATACCGTGCTCCCCAGGACTCTCCGGGCGGCCGCCGTCTCCACCTCCATGTGGGGGTGAACGTGGACGGAGAAGAGCTCCTCCGGAACCTCCAGTGGGATGATGCGAATGGGGTCCCAGGCGGGAACCAGGACGAGTCCCCCCAGGAGGGACGGAGCGGCGTTGTCCGGATGGGCGGCACCAGAGGCCACCGCCTCCCCGGAGAGGGCGCATTGCAGGAGAGCCTCCGGGGCGAGCTTCGACCCCAGGAGGCCGTCCACCGCGACGGCGGCCGCCACGGCGCTGGCGGCGCTTCCCCCCATTCCAGCCGCCAGGGGGAGCCCCTTGGAGATCTCCATCTCGACGCCGAAGGGGGCACGCGCAAGCTCGAGAACCGCCTCCGCGGCCGCCCCAGCCGTGTTCCGGCGGGATTCCCAGGGGAGGCGGCCTCCATCCCCGCTGATGGCGGTGATCCTCACCCCGGGCTCCTCCGAGGCTCGGGCCGTGACCTCGTCCCCCACCCCCATGATGGCCAGGCCCAGGACGTCGAAGCCGCAGGCCACGTTTCCGATGGATCCCGGGGCAAAGGCTCGGCACTGCTCAGGAAGGGTCACCGGGACCTCCGTGGTGGTGTGCTCCAGGGGCCGGCCAGGTTCCGCCCGGCGGAAACACCCCAGGCCGAACTCCCCCTCGGCGGAGACGCTCCCGTCGGCTCACGAGGATGCGGAGAACCCCTCGTGGTGTCCGGGAGCCACGTCCCGAAGAATAAGGAACGACGCGGGCTCCGCCAATTGGCAGGGAACGCTTTGGTCCACCCGGGAATTCTTCAAGTGGGGCGGCTTTCTACCCCGTCCGATAAGGGGACATATTGTCACCGGCGGAACGGGGGGAAAGGGCCGGATATACCGGAGATCTGGGCAGATACCCCTCTCCAGCGTACCTTGCAGGCTTCTTTGCCTTCTGTCGCCCTTGGCACGGAATACGCTAGGGAGGCACAGGGGTTGTCCGCCCCCGGGGAGGGTCTCCTCCGTCCGGGGGCATGCTTAACGAGACCAAGAGGGTAGATCATGGAGACGAAGCTCCCCGTGGTTGGGGCAGACGCCTCTGAAGTAGGGGGTTCGCCGAAAGAGAAGAAGGTCACCCGAGCGAAGCTGGCGACCGTCGAGATCGTGTCCGATCCCGGCGAGGGCGCGCAGAAGTGTGCCCAGATCTTCGGCTCCGTATCGGCGAAGATGGGCAACGGCGTGTGGACCGTAGAGATCATTCCCGCGGAGATCCAACCGCCTCCACGACTCCCGGCCGGAGCCTCCGGAAACCGGATCCGCATCGGCGCCATCCCCGTCACGAACTGGGGAGACCGCTCCAACGCGGTCGTGGCCCTGAACGAACAGGTCCTCCTGGCCCGGCACCGCCTGGACGCCCTGGAAGACGACGCCATCATCCTCATCGAGAACATGTGGAAGACCCACGGCGATGAGGACATCCGGCAGCAATGGGCCGACGCCATGGAGGAGATCTCGGACCGGAACTACACGGTCATCGAGATCCCCATGGAGGAGGAGTGCCTGAAGATCGTGGACAACCCCCGCCGGGGTAAGAACATGTGGGTCCTGGGGCTCCTCTGCTACCTCTACGACCGGGACCTGGAGCTGGCGGCGGAGCAGATCGCCCACACGTTCCGGAAGAAGTCTCAAGAGATCACCGACCGGAACGTGGCCCTGCTTCAGGCCGGGTACGACTGGGCCGGGGAGAACCTCGGCTTCGGGTGGGAGGTTCCCCCCACCGGGGACAAGCGGCCCCACGTGGTGATGAACGGGAACGAAGCCATCGCCATGGGGGGGGTGGCGTCGGGAATGGACATGGCGGCCATGTACCCCATCACCCCGGCCACCTCCGTGTCCCATCACCTGGGGGAGATCTTCCTGAAGTTCGGGGGGCTCCTGCACCAGGCCGAGGACGAGATCGCCGCCGCCGGTGTGGCCATCGGCGCCTCCTGGGCCGGAAAATGTGCCTTCACCATCACGTCGGGACCGGGGCTGGCCCTGAAGACGGAGTTCATCGGCCTGGCCATCATGACGGAGATCCCCCTGGTGGTGGTGGACGTGCAGCGGGGTGGACCCTCCACGGGGCTCCCCACCAAGGTGGAGCAATCGGACCTCCTGGCAGCCATCCACGGGCAACCCGGGGACGCGCCCCACGTGGTCATGTCCGTGGCCACCATCGAGGAGTGCTTCTACGCCATGATCACCGCCCGGAAGATCGCCGAGGCGTTCCGGACCGTGGTCATGGTCCTGACGGACGCGAACCTGGCCACGGGGGTCTCGCCCTTCCCCAGGCCGAAGCTGGACCCGTCCTGGATATCGCCCCCTCCGGACCTCTCGCCGGTGCCCCCGGGGCTGAAACCCTACGACTGGGATCCGGAGACGGGCCTCTCCCGCCGTTTCATCCCAGGATCCCCCGGAGGGATGCACACCCTCACGGGGCTGGCCCACGACGAGGGGAGCAAGGTGGCCTACACCACCGACGTGGTGCAGCGGAGCGGGACCATGCGGAGCCGGAAGATGGCCGTCTTCCAATCCACCCTCCAGCCGCCGAAGGTGAACGGTCCCGAGGAGGGTGATCTCCTGGTGGTGGGATGGGGTAGTACCAAGGGGGCGATAGAAGAGGCGGTGGAGAGGGCCCAGGAGGAGGGGCTGGCGGTGTCCAGCCTTCACCTCACCTTCCTCTCCCCACTGGAGCCGGGGCTGAAGGAGATTTTTTCCCGGTTCAAGAAGGTCGTAACGGTGGAGATCAACTACAGCGACGAGCTGGATCAACCATACATCACGGAACAGAATCGCCGGTACGGGCAGCTGGCCTGGATCCTACGGGCCGCCACCCTGGTGGACGTGGACTGCTGGACCCGG
>JASFRP010000480.1:0-3901 GCA_050114895.1 Gemmatimonadota bacterium | reverse complement strand
GGCCTCCGCCTTCGTGATGGAGATTCCCGCGTCGTTCGCGGATCGGAGGGCCTTGGCCGCCTCCAGGTTCAGGAACTGGCCGATCTGGGCGTTGTCGGAATGCATGACCGCGCAGGCGCCAGCCTGGTGCACGAGGGCGATGTTCTCCTTGATCCCGTCGTAGGCCTCCAGCTTGAACCCCCACCAGTCGGCCCACATGAGGGCGCAGACCCCGTAGTCTCTGAGGTAATCCCGGATCTTGTACCCTTCCACGGCGTGCTCGAAGGTGGCGATATGGAACCCGAACTCGTTGGCGATGTCCATGGCTGTCACCATCTCGTCCGCCCGATAGCAGTGCCAGTGTGCGTCCATGTCGCCGTTCAGGGTGGCGGCAATGCTCTCCAGCTCCAGGTTCCGGGTGGGTCTCGTCTCCGGGTCGGAGCCCTCATCCCGCCACTTCTGCCATCGATGCAGGTAATCCTGAGCCTGGATGAAGTAACTCCGCCATCCCGCCACATTCCCCATTCGGGTGGAGGGGCCCCGTTGCGCGTACACCCGCTTCGGGTTCTCTCCACAGGCCATCTTCAGGCCATGGGGCGCACCGGGGAACTTCATCCCCTGGTATGTCCGGGAAGGCACCGGCTTCACCGTCACGCTCCGGCCCCCGATGAGGTTCGCGGACCCCGGCAGGGTGTGGAGCGCCGTGACCCCACCCGCCAGGGCCAGGCCAAAGGCCGGGTCCTGGGGCCAGATGGAGTGCTCGGCCCACACCTCGGCGGTGTTCGGGTTCGTCATCTCGTTCCCGTCGGAGAGGGAGGGGATCCCTGGGGAGGCGTAGACCCCCAGGTGGGAGTGGGGATCGATGACCCCGGGGGTCACGAACCTCCCGTCGGCATCGATGACCGTGGCACCCGCCGGGGCAGAGACGCTGGGTCCGATCTCGGCGATCTTCCCGTCCCTGAGCAGCACCGAGCCACCATCGATGCGCTCCCCCGTTCCGGTGAAGATGGTGGCGTTCCGAATGACCGTGGTCTCCGACGGAAAGGGTTGGTATGTGGACGGGAAGGGATCCGGGAAGAGGGGGCCGGCTTCGGCGGCCGCGGGTGAGGGACCGGGCGCCGGCGATACGGGCGCCGGTCCCTGTGCCTGGGACGTGGCGCACCCCGTCACGAGAAGCACGGCCAGTCCCATGGAGTGGAAACGAATCCGCATGGCGGACCTCCGGGGAATGGGCAACCAGGTTGATCAGTGGGGCTGACGGTAGTGGGACTGGGAGGCGGGGGTCAAGGCATCCGAGGGTTTTCGTTCTCCGAAGGTCGTCCGAAGCGCTTCCGCATGCAGTGCGGGGTCCCGACGGGATCCCACCTCTACATGAGCTCAGCTCAGAGAGCAGGCCCGCTCGGCTACAGCATTCACCAGGTCGTTGAAGATCAAAGCGTGTAGAGGATAAATCCCGTACCAGTAGAGCCAACCGAGAAAGCCGGTGGGTGCGAAGAGGGCAGCCTGGATGAGTTGCGTCTGGTCTCCCACGGGCCGGGTCTCGAACTGTAACCAGGCCTCTCCAGGGACTTTCATCTCAGCCCGGAGGCGGAGGAGCCGAGGGGGATCCACTTCCTCGACCCTCCAGAAATCCACCGCCTCTCCCTGATGGAGCTCGGTGGGATGCCGACGCCCCCTCCGCAATCCCGGGCCACCCACGAGTTGGTCCAGGATCCCCCGAATCCCCCAGGCCCAACCCCAGACCAGCCATCCCGTATCCCCTCCCAGGGAGGAGAACGCTCGGAACACAGCCTCCTGGGGAGCATCCACCATGCGGGTGCGAACTTCCCTCACGAGGCCCTCGCGGTCCTCGAGGCGAAAGGTCTCGCCACGGCCCAGGGCGTCACTCCACCGGGTTTGAACGTCCTGTCCCTCCACCATCTGGACTGCGCGGGATACCGCCTCCTGATATCCAATGGGTTGGATCTCCGGAAAGAGCCGGCGGGCTCGGGTCAGGTCCGCCAGCACCGGGCGGACCATCCCCCGGACGAGCGGCACGGCGAGGCAGTTGGGAATCGGGGTCACGAGGCCGACCCATAGCGCTGCCAACCCCGGAGCCAGGATCGGCAGTGGAAGGATGAGGCGGGGAAGCCCGCGGACCTTCGCGTACCCCAGCATCATCTCTTTGAAAGTCAACGGATCGGTACCCACGTTCAGAATCCCGCGGGCGTCTTTCCTCCCGAGCACGGCTACCAGATAGGCCAAGACGTCACGGACGGCGATTGGCTGCACCGGGTTCTCGATCCACTTCGGAGCCACCATGGCGGGAAGTCGCTCTGTCAGGTACCGGACCATTTCGAATGAGGCGGAACCGGAACCGATGATGGGACCGGCCCTGATCTCGGTGGTGGGCAAGCGTGTCCGCAAGATCTCCCCCACCTCGGCCCGGGAGCGCAGGTGTTCAGAGCTCACCCCTTCCGCAGCATCGGGGAGAATGCCCCCCAGGTAGATCACCTGGTCGATGCCCCGGGCAGCTTCGGCAAAGCCCTCTGCAAGTCTTCGATCCTTGAGGGCGAAGTCCGATCCCGAGCACATGGAGTGAACGAGGTAGTAGGCAGCATCCATGCCGCGGACGGCCTCGGTGACCGCCTGCCCAGAGGTCACGTCCCCCCGGAAGATCTCGACTTGCTCCTCCCAAGGACGGGCCTTCAGGCGGGTGGGGTCTCTCACCAGAACCCGCACCTCATGCCCCTCAGCCAAGAGGAGCGGGATCAAGCGCCCCCCGATGTACCCGGTGGCTCCGGTGACCAGAACGTTCACGAAGGATCTCCTTTCTTCCTGTCTGCATCAGTCGGAGACAATGCCATCACCGTGACGAAATGCGGACCCGACGAACCGGGAGAAGATGAATCCGGCCTGACAAATGTTTGCTATCAAGGCCGTCACATAGAGGGCAAATGGGGTCTCGAACCCCAGGCCCAATACCACCGCGACGAGGCTCGCCTGCTCCACGACTTCCAGGGCAGACACAAGTGCAACGGCCAACCTGTCCGGTGGGAAGGTGCCGCGAACCGGTTGATAGGCCGTGATGAACGAAACAATGATGCCATTGTCGAAGATCAGGAAGATCAAGGCTGCCAACCGCCATACCAATCCCGGCTCCAGGCCGTATCCGGCCAAACCCACCGGGATCAGCGCAGCGGCGACTCCAGCAACGCTACTGCCTATCACCAACCGGAGACGAAGCAGGTCATGAGCGGCCTCGGCAGCTCGGCCGGACCCCCTTCGAATGACACTTACCAGCGCGGCGAACCCTGCGAATGCCGCCCCGATCTCCGCCAACGCGAGAAGGGTGTCGGTGTTCTCTGGCACAGGTCTCTCCCAACTATGGAGTGATATGAATCCAACCCTTGACATCGACAATAAATAGACATAGGATATACATAAGTTAAACACAGGATGCGTTTGTCATCAACCCTCAGGAGGTCAGCATGTCCGAGACTCGCGCACGTTCCGCAGGGAACGGCATTACCAAGACCAGCGCCCGGCCCATCAAGATCGTTGTGGATCCTCAGGGAGAGTATTGGATTTGCGACAAGGACGCCGAGATCAGTGGTTTCGAGTTTGCCGCCGCCGGATGTGTCGCCCACAGCGACGTCCACCTCGTCAAGTAGCCGGCTACCCGTACTCCGCAACCATCTATCACCATGTGAACAGCCCGGGCGGGGCCCTCCGCCCGGGCTCGTTCCTTTCCGGAGTCGGTGGGGTTGGGCACGGGCCCCGGATTACGTGAACACTCTCTCCGGCATGATATCGACGACGTTGGCAGCATTGAGGGGCGGGACCCTTTGACCCCAATGTTCAGGGTGCTCGGCCATCATTCGGACGAGCTCGTCGACTCCTCCAAGAAAGGAGGGAGAGTCGGCCTGGACGACACGACGGT
>JASFRP010000479.1:0-3914 GCA_050114895.1 Gemmatimonadota bacterium | reverse complement strand
GACAGCCTCTCCCCTCCCCGGCGTCCCGGTGGTGTCAGACGTGGAGGGCCGGGTGTGGGACGTCGTCGTCGTGGGGGCGGGGCCCGCCGGGAGCATGGCGGCCCGCGAGCTTGCCAGGGAAGGATGCGCCGTGCTCTTGCTGGACCGCCAGGAGTTTCCCCGGTGGAAAGTCTGCGGCGCCTGCCTGAGCCCCGGCGCCCAGGGCGTGCTCCGTCGAGTGGGGTTGGAGGAACTGCCTTCCTCTCTGGGGGCCCGGCCGCTTGACCTGCTCCGGCTCCGGGGATGGTCCCTCCAGGCCGACCTCCCTCTTCGAGGGTCCGTGGTCATCTCGAGACGGGCTCTGGATTACGGCCTGGTGCAGGCGGCTCGGGAGCAGGGCGTCGTCTTCCTTCCCCTGGCCCGGGCCAGTCTGGAGGAGGTCACCTCCGAGGCGGCTCACGTGAGAGTGGTCCTCGGGCAGGCCACAGTGGAGGTTACGGCCCGGGTGGTGGTGGCGGCCGACGGCCTCAGGAGTGGAACCTTGGCCCGGAGTGGTCCCCGGGTGAGGGTGGCTTCCCCAGTGCGGGGGGACAAGGTGGGTGTGGGCGCCAGCTTTGGGGAAGCTGACTCGGACTACGTCGAAGGCGTGATCCACATGGCGGTGGGCGTGGAGGGGTACGTGGGGCTCGTCCGCACCGAGGATCGTCGGTTGAACGTGGCGGCGGCATTGAAGGCCTCGTCCATGGGGAGGAACAGACCGCCGGAACTGGTCGTCTCCGACCTTCTCCGTCAGGCGTCTTTGCCCCCCCTCCGGGGGGAGGCGGAGGGCGGGTGGCGGGGCACACCGATTCTGGGGTACCACCCCACCAGCCCAGGTGCAGAGCGGGTCTTCGCCGTGGGTGACGCCGCGGGGTACGTGGAGCCCTTCACGGGGGAGGGGATGAGCTGGGCCCTGGGAGGCGCCTGGACCCTCGCCCCCATCGTCCGCCGGGCCGTGGAGGGATGGAGACAAGAGCACCTCGAGGAGTGGAGCCGCAGCTTTCGTCAAACAGTCGGTCGAGCTCAACGCCTGTGCAGGGGGGTGGCCTGGACGTTGGACCGGCCCTGGATGTCCAGGGCGGTGCTGAGGCTCCTCGGGTGGATGCCCGGGCTCGCAGAGCCCTTCGTCGCCACGGCAGCGTCCCCACCCGGGCGCATTCAGAGGAGAGCACAGTGAGCCTGGTGATTCACGGCGTCGGCACCGCGGTTCCGGAGCATTTCATGCTCCAGACCGACTTCGTGGAGCTGGCCCAGGTCCTGGCGGGCCCCGAGGGGCCGAAGGAGCGGACCCTCAAGGCGCTCTACCGACGAAGCGGGGTGGGGAAGCGACACAGCGTGGTCCTGGAGCGGGCCACCGGCCCGCTGGACGCCCGGCAATCCTTCTACGATACGGTTCCGAGCCCGGGGGATCCTGGGCCGACCACGGCCGCCCGCATGGCTCGCTACGAGGCGGAAGCGCCTCCCCTGGGTGCGCGGGCCTCTGCCCGAGCCTTGGCGGAGGCCGGATGGGAGGCCGACGACGTCACCCACCTCGTGACGGTCTCCTGCACCGGCTTCTTCGCCCCTGGGCTGGACGCCGCCCTGGTGGAGGCCCTGGAACTTCCCCGGAGTGTCCACCGGACCCACGTCGGGTTCATGGGGTGTCACGGCGCCATGAATGGGGTGCGGGTGGCCTCCTCCTTCACGTCCGCAGACCCAAACGCACGGGTCCTGATCTGTGCCGTCGAGCTGTGCAGCCTCCACCTGGCCTACGGCTCGAATCCCCACGACCTGGTCGCCAACGCCATCTTCGGAGACGGGGCCGCGGCCCTGGCGGGGGCCGGTCCGGGCCAGCCGGGGAGGGGCGGCGACTGGACGGTGGCCGCCAACGGCACCTCCGTCCTCCCGGACTCCGGGGATGCCATGTCCTGGCGAATCGGTGACCACGGGTTCCGAATGACCCTCTCCCCTCGGGTGCCTGATCTCATCCAGGCCCGCCTACCGACGTGGCTGGAAACCTGGCTCGCAAACGAGGGCCTCGGGATGGAGGAAGTGGCCACCTGGGCGGTGCATCCGGGGGGGCCCCGCATCCTGACCGCGGTGGAGGGGGCTCTGGGCCTGGAGAAGGCAGCCAACGAAGTGCCCCGGGGGGTCCTCGCCGAGTTCGGGAACATGTCCTCGGCCACCATCCTCTTCATCCTCCAGAGGCTTCGGGCCGAAGGCGCGCCTCGCCCCCTGGTGGCTCTCGCCTTTGGACCCGGCCTGGCAGTGGAGGCCGTCCTCATTCGTTGACGTGGAACCCCGTCACGTCTCCGGTGCCAGGACCGAGAGCGCCCGCTTGCAGACCTCCACCGAGATGCCAGACCCAGTGGTCGTGTGGACGTCCCCGTCCACCTCGAAACGAACCGGCCCGGGGAAGGCGAGCCTGAAGCGGGAGGCCGTCTGCGAGCCGACCTCGGCCGAGCGTTCGTGCCTGCCCTTCCCCGCCTGGAGAAACAGGCGGGCCCGGCGCAGAGGCCCCGTGTCTCGGATATGGCAGGCGTGCAGGGCGCCGTCCTGGAGGGAAGCTCCCGGTGAGATGGGGAACCCGCCACCGAAGAACTTCCCGTTGGTGATGGTGAGCATGAGGGTCGGTCCCGAGCGTGGCTGCCCCCCCTCGGCCTCCAGCGTCATGGAGAAGCCGGGGAACCGGAAGAGCTGCTTCAGGGCCGCCACCTTGTAGAGAACCTCCCCGCTGAGGAACCTGGCCCTCTTCGCCTCCTCCACCACCGCCACATCGAATCCGAGCCCCACCACGTTCAGGAAGAAACGGATCTCCCGGGGCTCCACCTCCCGCTCCTCGTGACGAGTCCCCCCCAGGATTCGGCCGGCATCGACCCGGGCCCTGTGGCCGGCGGAGAGGATCCGGACCGCCGCTTCCGGATCGTCTCCGGGCACCCCCAGGTTCCGCCCGAAGTCGTTACCCGTTCCGCCGGGGAGGATTCCGAGGGTCACGCCCGGCCTCCCGAGGCTCAGGATCCGGTCGGCGACGGCGCTCCAGGTCCCGTCTCCGCCCACGGCGATCACGGTTTCACACCCGTCCCGGATGGCGGTCTCGGCCAGGGAGGCCTCCTCGCCCGGCCGGGAAGAGATTCCGTGGTCCACCTGCGGAAGACATCGGTCCAGCAGCTCCAGGTACCGGGGGATCCGCTTCGCGCCCCGTCCCCCGTCGGCTGCCGGGTTGAAGATCACGAACGCCCTGCCCCCCTCAGGGGCCATGGAGGGATCTCCCTGAACAAGTGCGGGCTGGGCTCCCGCGGGTCGATGCCACAATCAGAAGCGCTCTACCTCTTCGAAGGTCTGGATTCCGGCCCCATACCACTCCTCCCGGAAGGGGTACGTGGACACGTCGGCCTCGGCGAGGGCCTCGGTCATGGGGTGGGGATGGAGGATGAGCTCCCCCGTCTCCTCTTCATGCTGGGAGTGGGAAGCCTGCATGAAGATGTTCACCTTGAGGCGGTCCGCGTCGTCGACCATGAAGCAGTGGTAGAGCCAGGTCACCGGCTCGAATGCGTGCTCGCTCACGGTCAGCTCCAGAACGGGGGCCCCCTCGTCCATCACACGCGTCCGCATCCGTCCGTCCCGGGTGTCGAAGGAGAAGTCCAGGTCCTTCATGAAGTGCGGGAGGTGCCAACGCTCGATGGCGTGGCGGCGGGCCGCCTCCGTGCTGGTGGCCAGCATGAACGGGTAGAAGGCGGCCGTGGGAAGGGGCTTCCCCGGCTCCACGCGTGGCGGCGTGACCACCGAGAGGACCACCTCGTCGTAGGGTCCCACTTCGCTGCCCGAGAACTGGAAGGCCAGGACGGCCAGAACGCTCCTGGTGTGCTGTACCTCCAGGGGTTGGAGATGGACCGGGAGGATTTTTCGTGCGGCAGTGG
>JASFRP010000478.1:0-3925 GCA_050114895.1 Gemmatimonadota bacterium | reverse complement strand
AGGAATGGCTGAGAGACCTCGCCCTGGCTGCATCGAAGGGGGAGACCTCACCGTTGAATCCCGGCGAGGAGGCGTACCTCCGTGATGCCCTTCTCCGCTGGTCCATCCACCCGCCCCGGGCAGCGGAGGCCCTCGTCGTCGTGGACGAGGCGCGGACCCTCGCCGCCGGAAACGTCAACCCTCAGCTCATCGTGTTCGGACTGGTCACCGCCCTCAGGGAGGTCCTCACCAACCAGGGGACAGCTTCCTCCATCCGGGAAATGAAATGACGGATCCCGCCAACAGACTCACTCACCTGGACCCGGACGGGCGGCCGCGCATGGTGGACGTCTCGGGGAAGGGTGGGACCTCTCGGAGGGCCGTGGCGGAAGGGGCCATCCGAATGGATCCGGAAACGCTGTCAGCCATCACCAGGGGGGCGTCACCCAAGGGTGACGTCCTGCAGGTGGCCCGGATCGCAGGGATTCAGGCCGGAAAGCGAAGTGGCGAGCTCATCCCCCTGTGTCACCTCCTGCCGGGGGCATCCGTCGCTGTTGACCTGGAGGCGGATCCGGACCTCCCGGGAATCAGGGCCATGGCAGAAGCCACCATTCAGGGGCAGACCGGTGTGGAAATGGAAGCTCTGACGGCGGTCTCCATCGCCCTCCTCACCGTCTACGACATGGCCAAAGCGATGGATCGGGGGATGGTCCTGGAG
Source organism: Gemmatimonadota bacterium (assembly GCA_050114895.1). Taxonomy (GTDB): domain Bacteria; phylum Gemmatimonadota; class Gemmatimonadetes; order Longimicrobiales; family Gaopeijiaceae; genus JASFRP01. The sequence continues at coordinate 3,228 of JASFRP010000478.1, read as the reverse complement.
GGGATACGCCTGGTTCTCAAGGAAGGCGGGCGCTCGGGGAAGTGGGTGCGGGCGGAAGACCCGTAGGATCCCGCCAGGCTCACCCCCCCCCTCCCCCGACGTAGATCTTGACCTGGTCCCCCGGGCGGATGATGGCTTCCCGGGTCAGTTCATTCCACCTGAGGAGATCTCCGACTCTGACTCGATGCTGGGCCGCGATGGCCGTGAGGGTATCGCCGGAGCGCACCCGGTAGATGAGCAATCCGTCCGCTGCACCTCCCTCCAGGGCTGGTCTGGAAGCTGGGAGAGAGGTCCGGACCGAGGGAGCTTTCGGGACCACCACGCGCTGGCCGATCTGGAGAAGCCGCGGCTGGATCCGGGGATTTGCGGCTCGGAGGTCGTCCACCGTGACCCCGTAGTCCCGAGCGATATGGGTCAGGGTTTCCCCGGAAGCCACCACGTGCTCCAGGAACGTCACCCGCTCCTCGGGGGGGATGCGGGGGTAGGCTTCGGCGAAGGTGGGACCTGCACCGAGTGGGATTCTGATCCGAGTGCTCACGCCAGCGGGAGTGAGACCCCGGAGGAGCTGAGGGTTGAGACGCTCCACCGCCTCCTGCTCCACTCCGGCAGCCCTGGCCACCACGTCCAAGGAGGTGGCAGCCTCCACCTCGACCTCGTCGAAGGCCAGAGGGCTATCGGGCACCACGTCTCCGAAGCCATAGCTCGCCGGATCCCTGGCGATGATGGCCGCAGCGAGAAAGCGTGGGACGAAGTCCCTGGTTTCCCTTGGGAGGTCCCTCCGGACCGAGAGAAAGAGGCCGTCGTGGGCCGCCGTCTCCGGCGCCCTGCGCCTCAGAGCCCTCTCCAACCTGCCGGGTCCACCGTTGTAGGCCGCCAGGGCCAGGAACCAGGATCCGAATTGGTCGTGCAGCTGGGAAAGGAAATCCAACGCCAGAGGCGTGGCCAGGAACGGATCCCGCCGCTCGTCCACGAGCCGATTCACACGTAGCCCGAGTCCTCTTGCCGTGGGGGCCATGAACTGCCAGAGACCCCCAGCGCCGACCCAGCTCACGGCCGTGGGGTTATACCAGCTTTCGACGATGGGGAGGAAGACGAGGCTTGGCGGCAGCCGTCGGCTGGCGATCTCCCGCTCCACCATTTCCCGGTAGCGCCCCAGGCGAGCCAGACCTTGCCGAAGAGCCTCCGCCTCTCGGGTCTGGAAAGACTCCAACCAGTACTGGACGTCCTCTTCCAGCCCTTGTGCAACGGTCCAGGGAGAATCGAGAATGGGATCCAGGGGGGCCCAGGTGGGCCTCGAGATCACCGGCGCATCGACCTCGACACCCTTCGGGGAGGGGATCGGAAGAGAGCGGTCGGGCGCCGGGGGCCCGGGAGAAAGCGTGGGTTCGGGGGAAGGAGGCCCCACTGTCCCCACCAGGGATCCACATCCGGTGAGCACGATGAGCAGGAGAAGGACGGGGCTCCTCCTCCAGGCGGGGGTTAACCTCCCGGGCAATGGGATCATCACGTCTTGGACGAGAATGGAGGCCGGACGGTTGGCCCGTCTGCCAACCCTGCCACTCCTTTTAAAGGTGATAGTTGGGTGCTTCCCGGGTGATGGTCACGTCATGGGGATGGGATTCCCTCAACCCACCGGAGGTGATCTGGAAGAACCTGGCCACGTCTCTCAGCTCATGAAGATCCTTGGCCCCGCAGTACCCCATCCCACTTCTCAGGCCTCCAACCAGCTGGTAAACGGTATCGGAGAGGGCTCCCTTGTATGGAACCCGGGCTTCGATCCCCTCGGGCACGAGCTTCTGCTTCCCGGCGTCGGGATCCTGGAAATACCGATCCGCGGATCCCTCCTCCATGGCCGAGAGAGACCCCATCCCCCTCACCACCTTGAACCGACGCCCCTCCAGGAGGAAACTCTCTCCCGGCGATTCCTCCGTTCCAGCGAACATGGAGCCCATCATGACGGAATGCGCCCCGGCGGCCAGTGCCTTGACGATGTCTCCCGAATACCGGATTCCACCGTCCGCCACGATGGGGATCCTCCCTTCCACTCCCCGGACCGCCTCCATGATGGCGGTGAGCTGGGGGACCCCGACCCCCGTGACCACCCGAGTCGTGCAGATTGACCCGGGGCCGACACCCACCTTCACGGCATCCCCTCCCCGCTCCAGGATGGCCCGAGCTCCCTCTGCCGTGGCTACGTTCCCCGCGATGAGCTGAACGTCGGGAAAGGCATCTCGAACCCTGGAAACGGCCTGTAGGACCCCTTCCGAGTGCCCGTGGGCGGTGTCGATGACGATGACGTCGACCCCAGCCTCAACGAGAGCTTTCGCCCGTTCCAGGTCCTTCTGAGGAGATGCCCCCACGGCGGCCCCCACCCTCAGGCGTCCATGCTCGTCCTTGGAGGCGTTGGGGAATTCCCTCCGTTTGAAGATGTCCTTTACCGTGATCAGTCCTCGGAGCTTCCCGTCTTCGTCTACGACGGGGAGCTTCTCGATTCGGTGTTTGTGGAGAAGGTGCTCCGCCTCCTCGAGCGTGGTTCCCACCGGAACCGTGACCAACCCCTCCGAGGTCATGACTTCCCGGATCGTCTGGTCGAGGTCCGTCTCGAACTGTAGATCCCTGTTGGTGACGATCCCCACCAAACGCCCATCTTCTCGGACGATGGGCACGCCACTGATGGAGAACTGGGCCATGAGCGTGTGCGCCTCCCGGAGCGTGCCATCCGGGCCCAGCGTGATGGGGTTCAGAATCATCCCACTCTCGGAACGCTTCACCCGGTCCACCTCCTGGGCTTGTCGCTCGATGGGCATGTTCTTGTGAACGATCCCCAGCCCTCCTTCCCGCGCCATGGCGATGGCCATCCGGGACTCCGTCACCGTGTCCATGGCTGCAGAAACCAGCGGGATCTGGAGGGGAACCTGGGAAGTGAGAAGTGAGGCGACGGAGGTCTCCCTGGGATGCAGCAGGGAATGCCCTGGAACGAGAAGGACGTCGTCGAAAGTCAGTCCCTCCCCGAGAATCTTCTCCCTAGCTCCCACGACCTCCGCCATGAGCTCCCTCCTCGAAATGAAGGTTCTCTCTACGAGTTACGCCGACTCTCCGAGGTACCGGAACCGGATCCTCGGCGGGCGGGCGTGAATCGGCCTGCGCCGTCGAACCGACCTTCCCATCGCCGAAGGTATCGGGCCATGATATCCGGGGCTCCGGAAGGGTGTCAACCCGAACCGAGTG
>JASFRP010000477.1:0-3933 GCA_050114895.1 Gemmatimonadota bacterium | reverse complement strand
GCCGAATCCACGTCACCCTCCACGACGGCGGTCCGATAGACCTTCCGGAGGTGCTCCAGGCTCCTGAGGATCAGGCTCGTCTTCCCGGACCCGGGGGAAGACATGAGGTTCACCAGGAACACGCCCCGTCTCCGGAGATCGGACCGAAGCTGCTGGGCGAGCTCCCGGTTCTCCGAGAGGATCTCTTCCTTGATGTCGATCAGGGTGACGTCACTCATCACTGAACCTCCATGCTATCCACCGTGTACCCCGTTCCGGAGCGGATGGAGGCGTCGCCGGACCCACAGAGGGGGCACTGGGCCGTCCCCAACTCTTCCCTCGTCACGGCAAAGTCGTGGGAACAGTCCGCGCAACGGAAGGTCAGGGGAGATCGGCGGACCCGGAGCGTTGCCCCCTCCGCCACGGTCCCTCGGCTCAGGTGGTCGAAGTAGGTCTGGAGCCACTCCGCTTCCAGGTCACTGAGCGCTCCAATCTGGAGGTGAATGGCCACGACCCGCTCCACGTTGTTGGCCTCGGCGTGTCGGAGGACGATGCCGAGGATGCTTCTGGTCACGGGGAGCTCATGCATATCACCTTAAAGTAGAGGACCGTTCGTGTACCGGCGATGTCTCGTCTGCGGCGCGCGATTCCCGGAAGGGAAGGTGCTGAGGCATCTCCCCAGGGGAGACCGGGTGGCCTACGACATGCACCGGGGGAGGCTCTGGGTGGTCTGTCGGGGCTGCCGACGGTGGAGTCTCGTCCCCCTGGAGGCCCGGTGGGAGGCGTTGGAGGAGTTGGAGGGGCTCATCTCGGGCCGAGAAAGGGGCCCGACGCCGGTCCGTCTTCTGTCCAGGACCGAGTCGGTGGCCCTGTTCTCTCTGGGCTCCCTGGAGGTGGTTCGAGTGGGAGACGCGGAGATGGCCGAGGAGGCGTGGTGGAGGTACGGGCGCCCGCTGGGCCCCAGGGCGGGTGTCGCTCTGAAGCTCCCCAGACCCACGCCCTGGCTCAAGGCGAATGGGGTGGTCTGGAAGGGGCGGCGAGCTTGTCCGGGGTGCGGACACGTCTTCACGGAGATTCCCTTCTCAGAACGAAACATCCTCATCGTGCGACCGGCGGAGGACCCTTCACCGAAGACCCGACGGGCGCCCCACGGCTCGGAGGAGGGACCGCCCGCGGGGGAGGCCCTTGCCGTGGCCCGGCGCTGCCCCCGGTGCAGAGATGCGGAGCAGGGTGGGCTTCATCTAAGAGGCGTGGAAGCGGAGCTGATTCTCTTCCGACTCCTGGCGTTCGAGCACCACAGGGGTGCGCCTATGGATCGGGTTCGGGCTGCGGTGCGTCTGGCCCAGGATCCGGGCGGTCCCGCCACCCTGGTCCGGATCCTGACACGATACGGCCGGCCCCTCGGGGACCTTCCACCCCTGGGGACCCTGGCCCTGGAAATGGTGGTCAACGACGCCAGGGAGACGTCGCTGGAGAGGATGGAGGCGAGGGAGCTGGAGCTCCGGTGGCGACGGGAGGAGGAGCTGGCGGCCCTGGTGGACGGGGAGCTGACGCCCATGCCCCTGTGGGAGCGATTCCTGAAGAGGGCAAAGGGGGAATGACGGAACCAGGGACCGTTGTCGTCTACTTTTGATCCGTCAGGCTCTTCCCCACGGATCCCCGGTCCTCTCCAACCACGGATTGAGCTCCGCCTCCACGAGCTCCTGGACCAGGTCGGGCCGCGCCTCCGCGACGTTCCGGAGCTGGAACGGATCCTCCACGTTGTGGTGGAGGGTGGTGGCCGATATCCCGTCCCTCGTCTTCTCGATGGAAAGGGTGTACCGGTGGGTTCGAACGCCTCTGTGACCCAGGGCCGGCTGGCCGTAAGGGATCTTGATGTAGAGCTGTGAGGAGGGTCGCTCACCTGTCCCCTCCAGGAGAATCGAAGCACGGCTGGTGCCCTCGATATCCTCCGGAATCTCCGCTCCCAGCCCCAGGAGTTGCAGGAGAGTGGGGAAGATGTCCGGTGTGGAGAGGAGTAGGTCGTCCTGCCTCGGATCGATCCTTCCCGTCCAGCGGACGAGGAAGGGCACCCGCATCGACTCCTCATAGTGGACGTTCTTGCTCACTTCCTCATGGCTCCCGAGGCAATTCCCGTGATCCGACGTGAACACGACCAGCGTGTCCTCCTCCAGCCCCTCTTCGCCCAGGGCGGCCAGGATACGACCGAACTGGTCATCGACCCCGGTCACTTGCGCCAGGTAGTTCTTCATGTGGCGACGGGCCAGCTGAGCACCGGGCGTATCCTCGTCCAACCTCACGTTCGGCCGGTTGACGAGGTCCTCCGGAGAGGCTTCCCCGTACATCTCCAGGTACCGGGCCGGGACCAGCTGGTAGGGCATGTGGGGAGGATTCATCGAGACCACCAGGGCCCAGGGTTTACGGGGGTCCCGGTACGTTCCGCCCTCGTTTCTGATGTACCGGATCGCCATGTCCGCCTCGTGCTCCGGGCCCCACCGGTCCACCCGGGTTCTCCTCTCGCGGGGCGCATCGGTGGTCCAGTACTCCGGGTGGTCGTGGTTGTCGTACGTGCCGTAGGCGTACCAGAAATCGAAGCCGTGCCGCCGTTGGGGAGGGGTCCACTCGTTCCAGGCGAATTCCTCGGTGTTATTGGAGGTGTCGACGTACGGCTTCCTGGGAGAGTCCAGGTGCCACTTTCCGATGTAACCCAGGGAGTACCCGCTGTCCCGGAGCACGTCGGACCAGCAACGGGCATCCGTGGGAAGCTCGTACCCGTACTCCGCACCGTTGGTGTTGCAGTTCGCCAGGACACCGTTGGAATGGGGATAAAGCCCGGTGAGCATCATTGCCCGGTACGGGCTGCAAACGGGGTAGTTGCTCACCGCCTGGGTGAAGGCCACTCCCTCCGCGGCAAGCCGGTCCAGGTTGGGCGTGATGGCCGGGTCCTCTCCCATGAACCCCACGGCCTGGGCTCGCATCTGGTCGGGAAATACGAAGAGAAGGTTGGGGGAGCGCGACTCCCTCGCTCCGGGCCCGCACCCGCTCACGCCGTGGAATAGCGTCCCGGAAGCGGCGGCAGCCACGGACGTCCTGATGAACTCCCTTCGGGTGGGTGGTGTCATGATCTTTCCCGTTCGGGCGGGGATCTTGGATCAGGCCCGGACTTCCGGCTCCACAGGATGGGTGGGGCGGTCGGGGGCGGCTCTACGACGCTGCACCGGGCCATCGAGCTTAAGGCGAGGACGGAGGCGACCACAAGGGTGGCTGAAGGATAGCTGAGGGATGGAGCCGCCTTTTGGGTTGGAGCTGCAATCTTTTTGAGGCGCCTTCTCTTGCCCACTGCTCCTCCTCCGGCCCATCCTCCTCTCCGGTTTCCAGACTTCAAAGTCCTCCTCCGGAGAGGTCCACATGAGACTCCGTCGGCTCCCCCTCCCTTCGCGGCCCGCGCTGGACGTCGCGCTTCTTCTCCTGTTTGCTCTCTCCTTTCCGGGATCGGGGCTCGCCTCCCTCCTGGCCGATCCGACCCCATCCCTCCCCGGCGTCGACGTCCAGGCACCGGGGCAAGAGGCGCTCACCGACACCACGGGACGAGTCGCCCCGCCGGACACCACGGCCCAGGGGCTGAAGCGCATGACCGTGGACGACTACGCCCTCTGGCGGACGGTGGGGAATGCATCCCTTTCGCCGGACGGGAGGTGGGTGACGTACAGCTACACCCGACGGGAGGTGGATGACTCCCTCTTCATCCGGCCCCTGGAGGGTGGAGACCCCCACGTGGCTCTTCGGGGGAGCGATCCGTCATTCTCCGCCGATTCCCGCTGGGTGGCGTACTTCGTCAATCCACCGGACAGCTCCGGGACCAATGCCCGCCAGAGTGCCGCTGCCCCCTCGGGGGCTTCGGCGCGGGGGGGACGAGGTGGGGGGAGCGGACCCCGGGCCCTCGTCCTCCTGAGC
>JASFRP010000476.1:0-3941 GCA_050114895.1 Gemmatimonadota bacterium | reverse complement strand
TGGTGGGGGGCATCGTGGATTCGCCGGTTCGGCCCATGGATCTGGCCCCGACCCTCGCCAAGCTGGCAGGAGTTCCATTCCCCGTCGACCTCGACGGAAGGCCCCTGCCGCTGGGAGGAAATTAAGAGTCCCGCATCAAGGCGCCGTCGAGGATGACGGGCAGCTCGCCGCTCGCTCTCACTGTGGACTTCTCCACGTACACCGTTTCGGCCGCACCACAACCCACCGAGGGCGAAGCGTGCTCATGCGCCTTCGCCCCGTCATGAACCACATAGAAAAGCAGCCCCGTGGCAAGGAAGGTGATGGCTGCCAGAATATCCTTCTTCACTTTCTCGTCCCTTTCCCTTTTCCCCTATTTCGACCCTTCCGACCTTTTCCAGCATCGTCGAGAGGGACGCCTGACTCTGCTTCTCTGTACGAATGAGCCGTCGGAATTGTTTCCCTCCCCCCGTTCCCCCTCGACCCTTTCAATTCTTGAGACGGTTTCCGGCGGGAATCAGTTGCATCACCCTGCGGAAGGGTGGCTCCCTGCCGTCCGGAGCCGCGACGTCGAGTACTCGGGGATCCTGGCGAGAACGAGGCCGGAGAGGGGGGGGGTCAGGCCAGCGCCTTGGGCCGGACGAACGCCCTCAGGTCTCCTTCCCCCGGTTCCAGCTCCACCCAGCGCCCAATCCTGAAGTCCAGGACGGCCAGGGCGGCGGTGGGGTATTTGGATGCGAGGTCCCGGAGGGCTTCCGGGTCTCCCGATCCAATGAGCTGTCGGGCCAGGTTCTCGAACGTCGGGTTGTGTCCGATGAGGAGGACTGAATCCTCATGGTCGGGGAGGGAACGAACGAGCTGGAGGAGAGACGCCGGAGAGGCATGGTAGATGTCATCCCGGATCTCAACGGACACGTTCCGGTCCAGGCCCTCCGACAGCAGCTCCCAGGTCTCCGTGGCCCTCACGGCGCCGGAACAGAGCACATGCTGGGGGATCAGTCCCTCCCGGCCCATGAACCGGCCCATGCGGGTGGCCGCCTTCCGGCCGCGGGGGGCGAGGGGGCGCCGGAAATCCTCCAGAAGGGGCTCGTCCCAGCTGGACTTTGCGTGGCGAAGGAGAAAGACGGTTTTCAAGGCGGGCCTCCTGAGAGTTGAATTCAAGCTGGGATGGGCCGGACCCCTCCACAAGGGTGGTCTCCTTTCGGGAGAGGACAGGGACCGAGGTGCCCCGGGCGTCCTGACCCATCGAGGCACTCCTTTGACCGGCCTCGTTGCGGCGGTGGGAGAGATTCCCCACCCTTCCGGATCCACTTCGACCCAGGATACGAAAACCCCGGAGCCTCCAATGCTGAGTTGTCCGCCACAGGTCTTCATGACCTCCCTTCTTCTGGCGTTCGGACCCCTTTCCCTCCAGGGATCGGCGCCCCTGGCCGCGGAGCAAGCCCCGGCCCGCAACGCGCCCGGCTCCATTCAGGAGGAAGAGGATTGGGAGGGTGATTACCTGTATCGCGTCGCGCTGATCCGGGCGGCCCCGGGCCGCCTCCTGGACCTCATCGAGCTCCTGAAGGAGGAACGGGACCTCCTGGCGGACCTTCGGGAGCCCATGCCCTTCTGGATGAGGCATTCCCAGGGCGACCAGTGGGACCTCATGATCCTCTACCCCATGGGGAGCTTCTACGAATACTACGAACCCGAGCGAACGGCCCGGAGGAACGAATACGGGGTGTGGAAAGGGTTGTCCTATGAGCAGCTTCAGCTCGAGGCGGACCTGCTGACCTCCTTCCGGGAAGAGCTCTTCGTCCGGGGGCCCGGCCCGGAGGTCCTGGAAGAGGCCTTCGCCCGGAACTCCTTCTATCACTCCGAGATGTTCGTCGCCCTTCCCGGTCGCCGGGCCCGGCTCCTGGAGGAGCGGCGCATGGAAAACCGGTATCTTCGGTACCTGGGCCGCCCGGAACGCCTCATATTCGTCCGTGAGGCCGGGGGCCCCTGGGATTCTTTCACCCTGGGCTTCTTCAGAAACCTCCAGCACTACGCGGAGGCGCATGAGCTGCGAGCCGACGAGGAAGAGATGGCTGCCCGAGCCGCCGGCTTCGAGAGTGCGGACCGCATCGGGAGCTACATGAGAAGCCTGATCCTCTACCACCGTGACACCCTTTCGGTGGCGATTCGGTAAGCCTTCCTGGCCCTTTTGGCGGGGAGAGGAGGAGGCCCGGGGCCCCACCGGCCCCGGGGCCAACCGTGGAGATCGTTCAGGAGACAACACACATGATTCGCAAAGCCGGTACGCTCACCTTCGCCCTGGCCTTCCTTCTGGCACCCTGCACCGCCGACCTCCTTCCGGCTCAGGAGGAACCCTGGGGACCGATCCTGGCGGAGTTCTCCCAGCAGATCGCCGCAGATGTGGAGACCGACGACCTGGGGGGGATCACCGCGGGCGTCGTGGTAGGGCGAGACCTGATCTGGGCGAGGGGGTTCGGTTGGGCTGATAGGGAGAGGGGTATTCCCGCAGGGGTGAACACCATCTACAGGGTGGGCTCCATCTCCAAGTCCTTCACCGCCATGGTTCTCCTGGAGCTCTGGCAGCAGGGGGTCGTGGATCTGGACGCTCCCGTCCGGGAGGTGTTGCCCGAGCTGTCAGAGTTGGGGGGGAGACCGCCCGGAGCGCCGGAGATCACTTGGCGCCATCTGGCCAGCCACACCGCCGGTCTGATTCGGGAGCCGGATCTGGAGGGTGCCGCCGAAGCGGTGGGAGGAGAAGATCCTGAGCTCCATCCCTGCCACGTCCTATTACGCGCCTCCGGGAGAATCGTATCGGTACTCGAATATCGGGTTCGGCATCCTCGGCTACGCGTTGGGGAGGGTTGCGGGCATCCCCTTCATGGAGCTCGTAGATGCTTCTTTGATCCGGCCCCTGGACATGCATTCCACCGGTTTCGTGGTTACCCCGGCCATGGCGGAGCACCTGGCCAAAGGGTACGTGAGGCGTCGGGACGGCGCCGTGGACACGGACACACCCTTCCTGGAGCACGTGGGCCGGGGCTACAAGGTCCCCAACGGGGGTATCTATTCAACGGTGGGAGAGCTGGGGCGGTTCACCTCCCTCCTTTTCGCAGCGTCTACTGTCCCCCTCCTGGGCCCCGAGGCCCGACGGCTGGTGGAGACTGCCCAGACGCCGGAAGGTTCGGAGACCCGGTATTCCTTCGGTTTCTTCCTCTATGAGGGGGAAGGGGGAGAGACGCTGGTGGGCCACAGCGGCTCCGTCGCAGGGTACAACGCCTTCCTCGTCTTCGAGCCTGGATCCGGGATCGGGGTGGTGCTTCTCAGAAACTACGGGGGAGGGACGACCAACCTGGGAGAAGCCGGGAGGGCGCTCCTCGACAGGCTCCTGGCCGCTCGCCTCAAAGGAGGAGGGTGACGACCCCCGATGCCACGAGGGGAAGGCTGAGGTTATCGTCCACCGGCCAGGGGAGGGCCTCCACGGCGGCCGTGGCCAGTGCCGCGGTAGCGGCGACGGGCCAGGGGACGAAGAGGGACTGGACCCCGAAAGCCACCAGGGCGAAGGTGATGCTCCCCTCCAGGGTCCCTTTTCCCAGCTTTCTCCTCCCGAATCTCCCCCCCACCACCGCGGCCGCCGGATCCCCCAGGGCCATGGTGAGGATCCCCGCCAGGGCGGCGGTTCTGGGGAAGAGCAGGAGAGCCAGGAGGACCCCCACCAGGTACCACGTGGACGACGCGACCTTCTTCGCTTCCCGGGGTGAGGCCAGGAGACCGAAGGCCTTGAAGAAGACCCGGTTCACCGCGGGTCGGGTCAGGCGGACCACATCCAGGAAGGCCAGGGCGGCCAGGAGGGCCCCCAACGCCGAAAACACCACCGAGTCGGGGATGGGAAGCAGGAGGAGCGCCAGGACCAGGATCGTTCCGTTGAACGCATGGAAGACCCGCCTCCACGGCTGCATTCCCTC
>JASFRP010000475.1:0-3949 GCA_050114895.1 Gemmatimonadota bacterium | reverse complement strand
CCTGGACCTCTCCCTCGCAGGCGTCACCGACACGGGGATGCACCTCCTCCTCCGGAGCCTGATGCCACCGGAGCGCCGTGGCCGCTCCATCCAGGTTCGGGTCCAGGACTCGGCCGGGCATGCAACCCGGGCCGGAGCCGAGGTCCGGGTGTACGCCGCCGGTACCCGCGCCCTCCTGGGCACCGGCCTGGTGGACACCGGATCCGGGTACAACACCCAGAGCGTGGTGCCGGTTCACGTGGGCCTTCCCGGCCCCGGGGAGGTGGATGTCGAGGTGAGCTTCCCGGGGGGTGGCTCCCGACTCACCACCGTGAGGAGAGGGGTGGACCCCCTGTCCGAGGGGGGGCAGCCGGTGACGGTGAGGGTGGGGCCGATGCGGGAGGAGGGGTAGGGCAGAACCCTGACGCGGCGGCGGGGAAGCCCCCGGCGCCGGAGGAGGCGGACCCATGGAGATCTTGATTCCCGCAGTGGTGGCGGTGGCCGCTGTCCTGCTGGCAATGCTCTTGTGGATGGGCCTGCCGAAAGGCCCCTCCCTGAGGCAGGTGCAACACCTGGCCGAGCCACATCTCACCGAGATGGAGCCACAGAAGGTCCTCCTGGTGGAGGCCGAGGGAGATCCCAATGTCGTGGGAAAGAAGGCGTTCGGCCTCCTCATGAAGACATACTTCCGCCTGAAGGGCGTTCCCAAAGGGGGGCCCTCCTTCAAGCCACCCAGGGCCCGGTGGCAGGTGGATCCCCAGAAGCCTCTGGAGGAGTGGACGGGCCTCTACGCCATGCCCGTCCCCGACGCTGTCACCGAGGTGCCCGTTGCCGGAGGGGGCGGGGATCTCTCGCTGGAGCTGACCACCTGGGCCTACGGGACAGTGGCCGAGGTCCTCCACGTGGGCCCCTGGGACCAGGAAACGGACACCATCCAGTCCCTGAAGGAGTTCATCCGGACCCAGGGGTTCGAGATCTCGGGACCTCACGAGGAGGAGTACCTCAGGGGCCCCGGGATGCTCTTCATGGGAAACCCGAAACGCTACCTGACCCTCATCCGGTACCCCGTAAGGAAAGCGGAGGGTGGGGCTGGGGAGTAACCAGCCCCGCAGGTGACTACCGCCTCACCACGGACACCCGGATCTGGGAAGGGTACTCCCTGGAGTGGTGCACCCGGTTGTGGGCCACCACCCCCTCCGACTCGTCGTAGATGTTCCCCCCCGTGTTCAGGTTACGGGTGAACCGGGGGAAGTTCGAGCTGGACACCTCGATGCGGAGGCTGTGTCCGGCGGCGAAGGTGTTGGAGGTGGTCAGGGGCCCGATCTGGACCTCGTAGACCTCCCCGGGCTCCATGAAGACCCATTGGTCGTAGCCCTCCCGGTACCGGACCCGCTGGATGGTCTCGTCCAGGTTGTAGGCCCGGCCATCCGGATAGAGGTCCAGGAGTTTCACGGTGAAGTCCGTGTCCCTGGCGTCGGATGAGACGTACAGGGTGACCTCGACGGGCCCGCTCACCTGGACGTCGTCGACGAAGGGTTCGGTGGTGTAGACCAGGATGTCCTCCCGCTCCCCCTCGATCCGGCTCTGATCGAAAGCCCCCGCGTCGATGGCCCCACCGATACAGCAGACGTTGCCCCCGTAGGAGACGACGGGGTCGAAGGGATCGTAGAAGAAGTCGTCGGCCGGCTCCTGGCCGGGGCGTTCCCTGCTCAGCATCCCGTCACCGTTCACGGTATTGGCGTTCCCGTCCGAGGTCAGGTAGAAGGTCACCTTCTCGGCCGCCGGAGGGGGCCAGGCCTCCGCCGTCTTCCACTCGTTCTCTCCCATGGCGTAGTAGCGAACCCGGGGGAGGGTGTCGGTGATCCCGTTGGCCTCGCCCTTCAGCCAGTGGTCCCACCAGGCGTAGAGGAGCTCATCGTAGTCCCAGCGGGCGTCTCCCATGCTCCGCTCCCCCACCACCGTGTTCTCCGTGGCCCGGGTGTAGGAGCAATGGGCCACCGGGGCGACCATGGCGAACTGGTTGTCCCGGGTCTCGGCGTCGACCCCGTTCTTCCTGACATGGTTGAAGAGGGCCAGGTTCGGCCCGATGGACACGTCGTACCAGGACATGAACCAGAACGCCGGAACCCCGAAGGGCTGGTCGTCGTGGTACAGCCCCCCCTTGTACCAGGCCGGATCGTCCGGCGTCCGCTGGATCATCCGGCCGCCGGTAGCCACCGGGGCCGGATCGGCATAGATCCCTTCCGGCCCATTCACGTTCCGCATGAAGTCGTCCAGCGGCAGGTGCCAGAGGGCCTCGTTCCAGTCCGGTCGAGGCATCTCGGGATCCAGGTCGAAGTAGCGGGAGAGGCGAATCAGGTCGTCCCGCTCCGTGTCCCGGTCGAAGCGGGGCCGCTGGGTGTTCTGGACCCCGTAGAGCCAGGTGAAGAAGAGCATCTGCTCGGCACCGCCCCGGTACCAGTTCCCCTGTTCGTACCACTCCCCGACCCGCCCCACGCCGGCCCCGAACCCCTGGGGCACCATGGCGGCGTGGGCCGGGTGATCCAGGGCCGCCAGCCCCATCTGCCACTCGGCCGTGGAGGAGCAGCCGTAGGTGCCCACTTTCCCGTTGGACCAGGGCTGGTTCGAGATCCAGGTCAGGGCGTCGTACCCGTCCGTGGTCGGCGGCCCCAGGATGTCCCAGTCCCCCTCGGAGTAGTACCGGCCCCGCTCGTTCTGATTGACGTAGGCATACCCCCGACGAACCGCCTCCAGGATGGCCCCATACCGGCCGGTGAGGTGCTCCCCGTCCCGCCACATGTTCATGTTGTAGGGGGTCTTCACGAAGATGGTGGGGACCGGGACGTCCCCGGAGGTCTTGGGCCGGTAGACGTTCGTGGCCAGGCGGATCCCGTCCCGCATGGGGACCATCACCAACTCCTCGATGATGGCGATCTCCGTCAGCGCCTCGTAGGCGTTCTCCTGAGCCTCCGCTTTGCGTCCGGGTGCCGGAAGAACAGCGCAGAAGAGCAACGCGAGCAGGGAGGCAGTGAACGGGAGGTAGCGGTTGGCGTGTCTCATCGTGGGTTTCCTCTTCCAGGACGCTCTGTACTCGGGGCAGGGCCGGCGGGAATAGAAGGATACGGTGCCGAGACCCCGGGTGTCCAACACGGCGTCTCACCGGCCCGAAGCCGGGGCCCGAGTGAATCGAAACGGCCGGACCGTCGTAGAGTCAAGGGACAATGTCGCGCTCCACGAGGAAACGATTCCAACCATCGAGATTACAGATGCCCAGGATCGCAGGACTCAGGCCCACGCCCGCTGCCCTCTCCCTCCTGTCCCTCTTGCTCGCCGCCGTCCCCGGCAGCGTCTTTGGCCAACACACCATCGTTCCGGATCCGGCCGACATTCCCACGGAACAAGGGGGATGGACCCTGTTCAACAGAGGTGCGTCGGTGAGCACGGAAGGGGACAGGACCGTGGTCACCTTCGACGGCCGACCCGGAGATGGGGCGGCGTGGCTGAACGGCCTGGACTTCCGAAACGGTACGATCGAGCTGTTGATCCGGGGGAGTAACACCCCCAATCGGAGCTTCGTGGGCGTGGCGTTCCGAGGCGTGGATGACGAAACGTACGACGCGGTCTACTTCCGGCCGTTCAACTTCGTTTCCGACAACGAGCTCTCCCGGAGCCACATGGTCCAGTACGTCTCTCATCCCGAGTACACCTGGTCGAAGCTCAGAGAGGAGCACCCGGGAGAGTACGAGAGCCCTCTCCCCTCCCCTCCTGATCCGGACCAGTTCTTCCGGGCCCGCATCGTGGTGAAGAGACCCCAGGTGAGTGTGTACGTGAACGGCGACACCGAGCCGTGCCTGGTGGTGAACGAGCTCTCCCCTCGCGAGGGCGGACGCGTCGGGTTGTGGATGGGGAACAACTCGGACGGGGCCTTCGCCGAGATGGTCATCAGGCCGGAAGGCGGGTAGAGGCTCTT
>JASFRP010000474.1:0-3950 GCA_050114895.1 Gemmatimonadota bacterium | reverse complement strand
TCGTGGGGGCGGCAACGACCGCATCCATTTCCACCCCCGCCGGGATCGCCCTCATCTCCACGAACTACCTGGTCCGGGGGAAGGTTCGGGACCTCCTCTTCTTCGTTGCCTCTTTGGACGCCCTGGTGGGGATCGCGGCGCTTCAGGTAGCCTACTCCCTCTTTCCACCGGGAAGTCTCGTGCAACAGATGGACGTGGCGCCCGGGCTCCTCTGGATTTTGGCTGCTCTGGGTCTCGGCGTTGTGTGCGGCATCCTGTTTCTGTGGTTGACTCGGCCCCGGCCTGGGGGGGAGGAGCTGGTCCTCTTCCTCCTGGGCATCGCAGCCTTCGCGAGTGGCGCGGCCCTTCAGCTCCAGCTTTCACCTCTGTTCGTCTCCGTTACGATGGGTGCCGTCGTGGCCAATCTGTCCCCCGATCCCCAGCGAGCCTTCCGGGTACTCCAGGAGTGGGAGAAGCCCATCTACGTGGTCTTCTTGATCCTGGCGGGGGCCCTCCTCAGCTTCCCGACTCCGTGGATCCTGCCCCTGGCGGTGGCCTATGCCTCGGTTCGTGGCGTGGGTAAGGTTCTGGGGAACATGGCCATGATCAGGCTGATACCGTTTTCGTTCCCCCTCCCCAGGCGGTTCGGGCTGGGTCTCATCCCCCAGGGAGGAATCTCCCTTGCCATGGCAATCTCAGGGGTCCTGACCTACGCCGGTCTCGGGTTGGGAGAGCTGAGCGCGGTGGATCTCCTCTTCTCCGTGGTAGTCCTGGGGGTCATCCTCTCGGAGCTCACGGGACCATTCTTCACACGGAACATCCTGGTGAGGGCCGGAGAGATCTCCTCCCGGGTGGATGACGCTCTGGCGGCACCCGGCGCGCAGAGGGCACACCTGGAGGCCATGAGCACCGAAGCGGAGGCCCCGGATGCCGACGGCGCGGGTGCCTGAGATGGGCTCTTTGAGACTGCTGATACCGGCCTGGGGGTCCGGGTACGGCCGCTTTCAGGGTATCGCCGTTGAATCGGATCTGGATCTCTGAGGCAGTTGCCGGTTACACTTCTCTCATGATGACTCATCCCATGATCGTCACAGTCCAGAATCCGGCTCCCCTCCCCGACACTCTGGCCGTGCTCGTCCCCTCGGGCTTCCTCTCCACCGCCGAAGCAGTGTCCACGATTGTTCTCACTCTGGCCGTCCTGGGCGTCCTCCTCGCCCTCATCGTCGTCCTGATGCAGGTGCGGAAGGTGGGCCGTTCGGTTACAGAGGTGGCCAGAGGTCTGGAGAAGGATGCTCGTCCCGTCATAGAACGGGCTAGGACCGTGGCGGAGAATGTGGACTTCATCACGGCAGCGGTCCGAACGGATGTGCAGAAGCTGAACCAATCGGTGGCCCGGCTGAACGACCGACTCAAGGAGGCCTCGGAGCGCATGGAGGACCGGATCCAGGATTTCACGGCCCTGGTGGAGGTCCTTCAGTCGGAGGCGGAGGGCCTGGCCCTGGACACGGCCGCCGCGGTCCGAGGAGTCCGGGCCGGCACGCGAAACCTCGCCCGAGGAGAGGAGGTGTCGCAGGAGGAGCAGGACAGCGATGCATTTCCCCTCCTCCCGGTGGAGGGGGAAGACCGGGGGTAGCCCCTCAGCGTCATGCGAGTGATCTGGCTTTCGGGAATCGCCGTCGCGATGGCCTGGCTCCTGTTGGTCCCTGAGCCCGTGGGAGCCTGGGGGCCCGCCACACACGTGGCGTTGGGGGAGGCGGTTCTGAACTCCCTGTATCTCCTCCCCCCGGCGATTCGCTTCCTTCTCGAGCGTTTCCCCATCCACTTCCTCTACGGATCCGTCGCAGCGGACATCTCTTTTGCCAAGAAATACGTTCCCGAGGGAAGGCACAGCCACAACTGGACGGTGGGTGAGGAGATTCTCCGCACGGCCCCGGACGACGCGCTACGGGCGACGGCATACGGATACCTGGCCCATCTCGCCGCCGACACCGTGGCGCACAACACGTTCATCCCGCGGAAGCTCTTCTTGACCCGGACCGGGAAGGCTCACGGGCACACGTATTGGGAACACCGGATGGACCTGAACGTGGGTGAGGAGTTCCTGGGAAAGGCCCGAAGGTTGGTGATGGATTATGATCACTCGGAGGCGGACGAGCTCTTCGACAACGTCCTGGCCCGCACGATCTTCACCTTCCGGACCAACCGCCGGATCTTTCGGGGCATGATCCAATTCCAGGACAATGACCGGTGGAAACAGGTCTTCGATCGTGTCCTGAAGAGCTCGCGATACGATCTTCCCGCGGAGCGGGTGGAGACCTACCTGGGCCTCTCCTTCGACTTCATCGTGGACTACTTCTCCAACCGCCGGACTTCGAGGCCACGGGCGCTGGATCCGGTGGGGGCCCTGAACCTCCGCATCGCCAAGAAGCTGCGAAGAGCCGGAATGGCCGAGGGGGGACGGCAGGCCCCTGAGATCCTGGAGCAGATGGCGGACCGGTTCTTCCCCTTCCCGGAAGGACCTCTCCTCTATTGGCCCATCTCCAAGAACATGACCAACCGGGGCCTCTTGAAGGGCGGGGACGCCGTGAAAGGGCTCCCCAGCCACCTCTCCGATGGCGAAGCCAGAACAGGCTAGACTTCTCCTCCGGGGGTCCAGGCGGAGGGTGTCCTAGAAGTAGTCCTTTTCCAGATCCGCGTATCGGGCCAGGAGCTTCTTCCTGCCCACGGATTGGAAGTTCACGGTCACCTTCAAGTCCGGTCCGAATCCTGAAACCTCCAGGACCGTTCCTGAGCCGAAGGTGGGGTGGGTCACCCGCTCGCCCTTGACGAATCTCGGCAAGTCCTGGTTGTACTCCTCCTCGAAGGCAGGACTGTCCCCATCTGCCCAGGATTCGTCCTTCACCCTTCCGCTGGAGCGGCGTCCGGCGAAGCCTCTTCCGAAGCCGGTGTCGAAGCCGGATCGAAGGCGGGGAGACGGCCGATCCTCGGTGAGATCCGCCTCGATGGCATCGACGAAGGGGGAGAGGCGCCCCAGCATATACTCCCCCGCCCTCCTGCGCTGCCTTGCGTGGGTGAGGTAGAGCTTGTCCTTGGCCCGTGTGATCCCCACGTAGAAGAGGCGACGTTCCTCCTCCAGGGCCTCGGGGTCATCGTATGCCCGGCTCAGTGGAAAGAGCCCGTCTTCCAGGCCGGAGATGAAGACCACAGGGAACTCCAGGCCTTTTGCGTTGTGCAGGGTCATCAAGGTGACACTGTCTGCTTCCGGATCATGCAGATCCACCTCAGCCACCAACGCGACCCTCTGCAGGAACCAGTCCAGCTCCGTGAAGCGATCTCCGGCCAGGTCCTCCTCCTCCAGGACCTCGGAGTCGAAGTCCAGAGATCCGGCAATGAGCTCATTCACATTCTCGGCGCGATCATCTCCATCCGGCCCCTCTTCCCGCAGCGTCTCCGTGAGGGACAGCTCCTCTACCAGCTCCTGGAGCAGGACGCCAACCTTCACCTGGGAAGCCCTTGCGGAAAAGCGCTGGATCAGGTCGGCAAAGGCCTGTAGGCCCTGGGCTCCGCCCCTGGGGAGTCCCGGAACCTCCGAGGCCCTGGAAGCCGCCTCCAGGAGGCCCACACCTCTGTTCCGGCTCCAATCTCTGAGTCTGGCCAGAGTCGTGGATCCTACACCCCGTCTCGGGTAGTTGACTACCCGATCGAACGCCCCACCATCCCTGGGGTTCGAGATGAGCCTGAGGTAGGCCAGGACATCCTGGATTTCACGTCGTTCGTAGAAGCGGACGCCCCCTACCACCTGATAGGGGATACCCTCCCGCAGAAAGGCATCCTCCAGGGCCCTGGCCTGGGCGTTGGTTCGGTAGAGGACGGCGAAATCCCGGTGTGGCCGGTCCGGCTCCTGATCCCGCCGGCCACCGATTTCCTCCACGATCCATCGGGCTTCGTCGGTCTCGTCCAGCGTCTCGGCC
>JASFRP010000473.1:0-3952 GCA_050114895.1 Gemmatimonadota bacterium | reverse complement strand
GACGACCGGACGTTCATCACGCCGGGATTCATCACCGCCCTACAGGCCAAGGTGGCACTCTACCAGGAGGACTGGGCCACCGCCGCCACCAAGGCCCTGCAGCTCGTGTCCAGCGGAGAGTACACTCTGGTCGCCAACCTGAGAGATGCCTTCACCGCCGACGGTAATCCCTCCCCGGAGGATGTCTTCCGGGTGACCTTCACCGCGGTGGACTGGAACAACGAAGGCTACTACTACCTGTACGACGGCCGGTTCGAGCAAGGGGCCACGCAGGAGATCTATGACCTGTACGAGCCCGGGGACCTCCGGTTCGAGCTGAACTTCCCGCCCCCCGAAGACATCCGTAGCGATGGAATCGAGGTCAGGAAGTTCCCCACACCCATCGGAGCGGAGGACATCCACGTCATCCGCTACGCCGACGTGATCCTGATCCTGGCCGAGGCGCTGGCCGAGCGGGACGACCTGCCCACGGCGGTCAGCTACCTGAATCAGATTCGGGCCCGAGCGAATGTCGCACAGTATTCCTTCGGAACGGATCTT
Organism: Gemmatimonadota bacterium; assembly: GCA_050114895.1. Classification (GTDB taxonomy): domain Bacteria; phylum Gemmatimonadota; class Gemmatimonadetes; order Longimicrobiales; family Gaopeijiaceae; genus JASFRP01. The sequence continues at coordinate 3,412 of JASFRP010000473.1, read as the reverse complement.
CTCACCAAGCAGGACGTTCTGGATGCCATCTACCTGGAACGCCGCCTGGAGTTCGCGTTCGAAGGAGAACGCTGGCACGACCTGGTCCGCACGGGTAGGGCCCTCGATGTCCTGGGCGTTTCGGGACGCTTCGAGGCTCACGAGACTCTGTGGCCCATCCCCGTGGGGGAGATGGACACGGCCCCCAACCTGGTGCAGAACCCGGGATACTGATCAACCCTCAACAGCTGGACCCGATGCCCCATTCCGCAGCAGCGGGATGGGGCATCCCCAGCTCTACATCTCCCGAGCCCGCCAGGATTGGTCCCGAGCCCTGGCACGCCCCTGGCGGGTTCGAGGATTGCGCCCACCAGCCCAAGACGGAGTCCCGAGATGAACCGCCCGTATGTGCGTCTCGAATCGATCTGCACCGTCCTCTTCGCGTCCCTCTCCGTGGGAGCCGGGTGTCGGTCCCCTCTCACGGCGCAGGCACCGGACGACGCACCGACGCAGCGCAGGATCCTCACTATCGATGACCAGTTCCTCATCCAGCGGGTGGGTTCGCCCAGGCTCAGCCCCGACGGCAGGCACGTCGCGTACACGGTGGGGACCACCGACCTGGATACGAATAGCTCGGAAACGCGGATCTGGCTCGTGGATCTCGACGGCGGTACGCCGAATCCCATGACCGGAAAAGGAAGCTCCGCGTCGAGCCCCCGATGGAGCCCCGACGGCGGACGCCTGTCGTTCCTGGCGGCCCGGGACGGCGGCAAGACACAGGTGTGGGCCCTGGATCTCATCCACGGCGGGGAGGCGGTGCGGATCACCGACGTGGAAGAGGGAGTCTCCGGCTACGAGTGGGCACCGGATGGGCAGCGCCTCGTCCTGGTCATGAAAGATCCGGCGCCGGAGAAGAACCCTGCAGCGAAGACCCGATCAGGCGAAGAAATCCCCGAGCCATGGGTCATCGATCGCCTGCAGTTCAAGCAGGACTACGTGGGCTACCTGGACCGGCGTCGCGATCACCTGTACGGCTACGACCTGGCCACCGGGGAGACCGTTCAGCTCACCTCGGGAGATTACGACGACTCGGAGCCGGTCTGGTCGCCGGATGGAGGGACCATCGCGTTCGTCAGCAATCGCACCGAGGAGCCCGATGCCAATTTCAACACCGACATCTGGCTGGTGGACGTCGTCGACGCCGGCAGCCAGGACCACCCTGTCCGGGTCACCACGAACCCCGGCGCTGACCGCTCGCCGGCGTGGAGCCCGGACGGCACGCGGGTAGCCTACATCACCGAGACCGACCCGGCGCACGCGCCCTACGACGTCCCCATGGTGGCCGTGATCCGACCAGGCCACCAGCCCATGATCCTCACCCGAGAGCTGGACCGGAACACCAGCAGCCCGATGTTCAGCGGCGATGGACGGTCGGTCTATTTCCAGGTCGACGACAGCGGAGAGCACCACCTGGCAGCGGTTCCCGCCGGGGGCGGCCGCGTGACTCGGGTCGTCGACGGACCCCGGAGCGTCAACAGCGTCACCATGGCCGGGGATGGTACCGTCGTCGCTCTCATCAGCCAGGAACGCGAGCCTGGCAACCTCTATCTCCGGGAGGATGGCGGGAGCCTGAGAAAGCTCACGCGATACAACGACGAGCTGCTCTCCGGCATCGAACTCGCCGAGGTGGAGGAGGTGCATTTCCCCAGCGCGGACGGAACCGAAATCGAGGGCTTCGTCTTCAAGCCGCTGGATTTCCAGGAGGGGGTCCGCTACCCCACCATTCTCCGGATCCACGGCGGCCCGGTGGGCCAGTACACCTGGGGGTGGAACTTCGAGGCACAACTCTTCGCCGCCAACGGCTACCTGGTGGTGACCACGAACCCCCGGGGCTCCTCGGGCTACGGCAAGGCGTTCCAGATGGGGATCTGGCAGTCCTGGGGCGTGAAGGACACGGAGGACGTAGTGGCGGGGATCGACTACGCCATCCAGCGCGGGTGGGCCGATCCGGACCGATTGGGAGTGGGCGGGTGGTCCTACGGAGGGATCCTCACCAACTATGTCATCACAAAGACCCAGCGCTTCAAGGCGGCCATCGCCGGGGCTTCCGGTGCACACTGGATCAGCAGCTACGGGCACGACCAGTACCAGCGCTGGTATCGGCTGGAATTCGGAAACCCCTGGGAGCCCGAGGCCCGGGAGCTCTTCGAGAGCCTCTCCCCCTACAACGACGTCGACAAGATCACCACACCGACGATGTGGGTTGGCGGCAAGGAGGACTGGAACGTACCCATCAACCAGGGCGAAATGATGTACCAGGCGGTCAAGAGCATGGGGAGGGAGGCGCTCCTGGTGGTCTACCCCGACACGCACCACGGCATCAGCCTCCCCTACTACCGCAAGGACCTTCACCAGCGCTACCTGGCCTGGTACGACCAGCATCTCAAGCCGGATGTGGCGGCAAACGGAAAGTAGCGAGGAGGGCCGTTCGCTGGCTGTCGGCGGAGGGTCGAGAGTAGTTTTCTGAGCGGCCTGCAAAACGACCCTGGACATCCTGCCCTGGAAATGGAACTCGGAGCATGAAGCACCCCCGTCTCACCTTCTGTGGCCCCGCACTCGCCTTCGCCTTGCGTCTCCTCGGCGCCGCCGCCCTTGCTCTCATCCTCCTTCCTCCCCTCCCGAACTCGTTGTGCGCACAGGCTACATCGGCAGAGGAGCGGATAGCCGCGTGGGAGACGCATCAGGCGTTGGAGGCTGCTTCTCCGTTCCGGGAGATGAGCTGGCGGCCCGTGGGTCCCATGCAGGCCGGAATGAGGGTGGAGGCCATCGCCGTGCCCGTGGGCAGTCAAGCCACCATCTATGTGGGGGTGGGCTCCGGGAACATCTGGAAGACGGAGAACAACGGCGTGAGCTGGACACCCGTCTTCGAGGACCAATCCACCTTTACCATCGGAGATGTGGCGGTTTCCCCGTCGAACCCCGACGTCATCTGGGTCGGGACCGGGGAGACCCAGCCCCGGCACAGCGGGTATTCGTATGCCGGGACCGGGGTGTTCCGTTCCACCGACGGCGGCGGAAGCTGGGAGAATCGCGGTCTCCCGGACACCCATCACATCGGTACCGTCCTGGTGCATCCCAATGATCCGGACATCGTCTATGTCGCGGCTCTGGGGCATTTCTGGTCCCGGAACCAGGAGCGGGGTGTCTTCCGGACCCGGGACGGGGGCGAGACTTGGCAGCGGGTCCTCTTCATATCGGACCATGCCGGTGCCGCGGAGCTGGCCGTGGACCCCACCGACCCCCTGACCCTCTACGCGTCCGTGTGGGAAGCGGTGAGCGGAGAGCCGGAGGAGGGGGGAGACGAGAGCGGAATCTACCGGACCACCGACGGGGGTGACCGGTGGGAGAGATTGGGCAACGGGCTGCCGGAGGG
>JASFRP010000472.1:0-3953 GCA_050114895.1 Gemmatimonadota bacterium | reverse complement strand
GCCGGGAGGCCACGATCTGGTTGAAGAGGCCCAGCTCGTAGTAGTTCATGTACTTCGGGTCGGGCTCGTGGAAGAAGAGGTTCCGGCTCAGCTTCAGCATGTTGTACAGGGGGCAGGTCTCCGCGTGGTTCCGGTCCTGGAACAGGGATCCGGCGATGACGTCCCGTTGGCGGAGCATCTCGCCGACCCCCACGCCCCCGTGGCTGTAGGTCCTGTGGGGGACGATCATGTCCCAGAAGTTCCTGGCGGCGGTGAGAAAGTCCTCTTCGTGACCTTGCTCGTATGTCCGGAGATAACCGGTGAACTGGGGTATGTGCTGGTTGGCGTGGCGGCCGTCCAGCACGTCTTCGTTGGCCACCGTGGGAGCGTACACGTTGGTGTTCACGAACCGCTTGGCGGCCTCCACGTACTCCTCTTTGTCGGGGCGGAGGGCGTGCAGGTACGCCAGGCTCTCGTTCACGCCTCCGTATTCGCCGGCGATGTAGATGTTCCACATCAGGTCCAGCTGCTCCTGCCGGAGGGGCGCCAGGCGGCTGTATGCCCAGTCGCCGATCCCCGTCAGGATTTCCAGCGCTTGCTCGTTGCCGGTGTGGACGTGCGCATCGATGAGCCCCGCCATGATTTTGTGGAGGGTGTAGTAAGGAGCCCAGATCCCCTGGGCCCCGCCGTAGGTGGCAAATTCTTCGAGGCGAATGAACTGGGTCTCCGGATAGGCCGATATGAAGCCCGGGTGGCGGCGCCCGTCGGTGGGAGCCATCACGGTGGCATCCCGGTTGTTTCCTGAAGAGTCCACAGCCGTCGGACCGTCGGTTTCGTCGAATCGGTACCAGACCACATCCCCACCCCCCGCCTCTCCATCGGGGGAGTCCTGCAAGGACCGGATCTCCTGGGGGCCCAGGGCTCGGCTGTAGATCTGGAATTCGTCCAACTCGGCGTTCAGATAGGAGACGTTCCGTTGGGGGAACACGTGCCGACCCAACCAGTTCTCGACGGTGGCTCCCAGCTCCGCCGGTGCCACGGTCATGTTCTCGTTCGTGGCTGCCGCGACGCCGTTGATGTACAGGGTACCGACGTTCCCGGAACGAGTGATGGCGATATGGGTCCACTCGCCGACGGGAAGGGGTCCGACGCCGTCAAGTGTCTGCTCCCCGTGCTGCCCCGAGGTCGTGATGGCGAACCTTGGGACGGGGCTCTCGTTTGAGGCCCTCACCGTGAGGTACATGTGGGCAAGGGGGGGCTCGGCATACTCCGGGTTGGGGTTCCCGAAGGCGAAGACTGCGGACCGGTTCGTGATGCTGAGGGGATCTCCCCTGCGGTCCGAGAGAGCCTCCGGATCGTAGAGGGCAGGCTGGACCCAGACCGCGATCGTGAAGTCCTGGAGCCCGTCCAGGATCCCCTCCGGGAGTCGGACATGCTCCGCCAGTCCGATGGGAGACCCCGAGAGCCGAAGGGCGCTCCCGTGGCGTCCGGCCACCCTCGGGGTCGGGAGCCTGGCCGCTGCAGCAAGGGCTTGCTGGCACTCCGCCAGACCCTGGACCATGTAGTCCAGCTTCTGTCTATAGACCTCGTCTCCGCTTCCTGCGTAGGCCTGGGCCAGCATGCTCATGAAATGGCCGGCGTAGTGGCCCCGGAGGTATCCCGTGGCGTTCTCCCAGCTTCCCACCGGTTCGGCACCCCTGACGTCGAGGCCCGCGTTCGCACGGAAGATGCTCAGCAGGCGATCCGGCCCGGCGTAGGGATCCGTGTCGCTCCCGTAGTTCCGGGCGTAGTTGAGTATCCGGTCCCGCTTCTGCTGGAAGAGGCCCTCCCCCAGGGACACCTGCGTGAGCCGGAACGGCCGCACCGACCATCCGGCCTCCGCGGCCGCCATGGCCTCCCCCAAGGTGCCATCTCGAGCAACGCACCCCAGGTAGGGCAGGAGCGAGGCTCCGGCGGTGACGGCGCCGGTGGTCTTGAGAAAGGTCCGACGATCCAGGGAGCCAGGCTCCATCGATGGTGGGGTCACGAGTCCTCCTCCTGCGTGTCCTGGGAATGAACCGGAGCCACGTCCCTCCGGATGAAATGTGGCACTAAAGGGACCCGGCCTGGCCGGGACTCACATACTCGCTCCAGGCAGGGGGCTCCACCCCCAACAGGTGCCTCACGAAGAAATCCCTGCGCTTCCTCTCTCCGAACTGGCCACCCGAGGTGTGGTCCGCCCCCGGCACCAGGAGGAAGTCGAAGTCCTTGTCCGCCTTGATGAGGGCGTCGATCACCTGGTACGTGGAGGATGGATCCACGTTCGTGTCCAGCTCACCCACGATGAGAAACAGCTTCCCCTCCAGCCGGTAGGCGTTGTCCACGTTGGAGGAGGCGGAGTACTCGGGCCCGATGGGCCATCCCATCCACGCCTCGTTCCACCAGATCTTGTCCATGCGATTGTCGTGGCACCCCGCAGCCGACACGGCCACGTCGTAGAACTCCGGGTGGAAGAGGAGGGCACCCAGGGCGTTCTGACCCCCGGCGGAGGTCCCGAAGATCCCGACCCTGGTCGTGTCGTACCAGTCGTACTCCCGGCCTACGGCCTGGTGCCAGAGGATCCGGTCGGGAAAGCCCGCGTCCCCGATGTTCTGCCAGGCCACGTCGTGGAATGCCTTGGATCGGTTGTTGGTGCCCATCCCGTCCATCTGGACCACGATGAACCCGAGCTCCGCCAGAGCCTGACGGCTGATCTGGGTGCTGAACGTCTTGGGGGTGAAGGATCCGTGAGGCCCGGCGTAGATGCTCTCGATAACCGGGTACCTCCTGCCGGGGTCGAAGTTGGTAGGCCGTATGATGATGCCCCAGATGTCGGTGACCCCGTCCCGCCCCTTGGCCACGAAGACCTCCGGGTAGCTCCACCCCGTGGCCAACAGGGCCGAGGCGTCCGCCCGCTCCAGCTCCATGACCAGGGATTGATCGGCGGTCCGCCTGAGCTCGGCGATGGGAGGTCGGTCCACCCGGGACCACTGGTCCACATAGAACTCCCCGTCCGGGGAGAAGGTCACGGAGTGGTTCCCGTTCACCCGGGTATAGGTCACCAGATCGGTTCCGTCGAAGTTGATGCGGTAGTAGTGGATGAAATAGGGATCCTGGTCGGGGTTCATCCCGCTGGCACGGAACCAGATCTGTCGGGCTTCCACGTCGACACTGTCCACCCCCCGAACCACCCATTCGCCCCGGGTGATCTGGTTCTTCACCTGCCCGGTGACCCCGTCGTAGAGGTAGAGGTGGTTCCAGCCGTCCCGTTCCGACATCCAGATGATCTCCCGGCCGTCGTCGATGTCCTTGCGGAAGATCTTGTTGGAGTAATCCACGAAGGTCTCCGCCTCCTCAGAGATGACGGCCCGGGTATCCCCGGTCTCGGCGTCCACCTCGATCACCCGGTAGACCTGGTGCCCCCGCTGATTGTACTCGAACACCAGACGTCGGCTGTCTTCCCGCCACTGGAGATCAGAAGCATCGGAAAGGGTGTAGGCGTTGGGGAAAAGCTCGTCGTCCACGATGATCTGGCGCCCCGAGGCCACGTCCAGGATCACGGGGATCTCCTTGTCCAGGACATCTCCCGGCTTGGCGTAGAGCATCGTCGAGTGTTTGGGTTGGACCTGATCGTCGGGTGAGGACTCCACCAGGTGCACCTCCCGGGTATATCCTGGCAGCACCCGGAAAACGGCGATCTTCTTCGAGTCGGGGGACCAGACGAGAGATCGGTCGGTGTAGGTGTTCCCCTCGGAGCCCTCGAAGCTGAGCATGGTGTATTCCTCGGAACCCACCTTCCTCACGGCCACATTGTAGTTCTGAATGGCGGCCTCCATCGTACTGTCTGGAGAGGGGATGGGGTCCGTGCTCAGGTTCCGCCAGAGCTGGCCGGGTCCGGCGGCCCAGGAAACCCCGCTGGGGCCGACCCCCCCACCTCTCCCGCCTCTCTCCGGAGG
>JASFRP010000471.1:0-3966 GCA_050114895.1 Gemmatimonadota bacterium | reverse complement strand
ACGGTCTCCTTCGATGACGACAACCCTCCCGCCGTGCTCGTGGCGGAGGCGGGCGGAGACAGCGGCCCCTTCACCCTCACCGTCGGAGTGGAAGAGACGGAGCCCGACGAACCCACAGGCAGCGCCGCTCCCGGGGAGATCGGGAACGCCGAAGTGGGTGTTCGGCTGGTCCCCGTGGGCCCCGGTGGTATCTCAATCCCGACGGAGTGCACGGCAACGGCGTCCGGCGCCGGATACGACCAGACCCTGAAGGTCACCTGTTCCTTCAATGGCGTTCCCGTGAACACCTACACGGTGGAGGTGCTGGTGGACGGAGGGTACTACGAAGGCGACGGTGAGGACGTTCTCACCGTCTACGACCCGAGCCTCGGCTTCACCACCGGCGGAGGTTGGTTCCCTTGGCCCGGCTCAGGAGAGCGGACGAGCTTCGGGTACACCATGAAATACAACAAGAAGGGCACGAACATCCAGGGGAGCCTTCTCCTCATTCGGCATCTGCCCGGCGGGGGCAAATACCGGATCAAGAGCAACGCCCTGGAGGGTCTGGCCCTGGGAGAGGACGGAACCATCGGTTGGGCGAGCTTCAGTGGGAAATCGACCTATCTGGAGCCCGGCTGGCCGGAGCCCGAGGGGAACCACTTCTTCACGGCATACGTCGAGGACCGTGGTGAGCCGGGAGCGGGGGTCGACCGCATCTGGCTGGAAGTGAAGGACAGGGACGGCAATGTCATCGCTGCCATGTCGATGGCCCGGGAAGCCACCGACAACGCGGTGACTCTGGGCGGTGGGAACATCGTCGTTCCCCATGCCGAGAGGAAACGTTGAATCGAAGGGCCGCCAGTCCCTCCAGCGACTAGCCGGCCACGGAAGCCCGAAAAACGGTCGAGGCCGCTGAAAAGAGGCAGGTGCTTTGGATGCCCTACAGAGCCCGGGGGGTCACACCCCCTGGGCTCTTCTTCCCGGGGCCATCCCTCCCCACGTGCGAGCCTACGGTTGGGCTTTCCTGTCCGGGTAGGCTACTTTCACCTCCTGGTGGCGGGACAGCAGGCCTCCGGCCCACCTTCGTTTGGGGCCAGGTCCGGGACTCGATGAGGTGGTACCATGGTCCGACCGCGCCTTCCCGTCTTCGTCCTCCTGACCCCGCTGTTCTGTCCCACTCCTCTCATGGGCCAGGGTACCGGGTCGTCCCCTGGCGACATCATTCTGCAGGCTATTCGTTCTGCCGAGACCCAGGATTCCACCCTGGTCCTGGAGTGGCAGCGAACGGTCACCTCCGTCGGACCGGACTCCGAGCCGCCGAGGAACGTCCACGCCCGCAGGGCCACCCTGGGCCTCGCCGCCACAGCGTGGGTGACGTATCGGCACGCGGATGCGGACGAGTGGCTCGATGGGCTTCTGGACCCCGGTGGACCCACAGACGACATCACCCCCTACGCCTGGATCCTTCGAGGAGAGGTCGCCTCCTCACAGGCGAAGCTCCTCCGGGCAGACTCGGCTTTCGCCCGGGCCGTGGAGGTTTCGGAGGACCTCAGCGACCGGCGCAGCGAAGCGTGGAGCCTGATACGCCTCGCCAATGTCCGTGGAAGGACCACGGGGAATCCGGAGGTCTCCCGAGAGCTCCTGACCAGGGCGGAGGCGCTCCTGGAGCCGGGGGACGGGTTCCTCCGCAGTCAGTTCCACTGTGTGCGAGCCGGAAACGAAGGCACCGGTACGTGGACGGCAGAGGCCGATGCCAGGGCCGGGATGGACCTCGCCCGGCACGCCGGCATCGAGAGGCTGTACGCGGCCTGTCTCCACGTCCTGGCTTCGGACCAGCTGAGAAAGGGAAAAACCAACGAAGCCCTGGCCACGTTCTGGCAGGAGCAGGAGGTCCAGCGATCCGTCGGCGACAGGGCGGGAAGGGCCGCGACGCTGCAGTGGGCGGGATACCTCCTGTTCGCCTCGGGAGACTTCGCATCCGCCAAGGCCTACCTCCTGGAAGCCGTGCGAGAGGGTGAAGCCTCGGGGAACTTGTCTCCCGTGGCGTGGGCCTATCTGAGCCTTTCGGGGATCGCCGTCGGCCTCGGGGACCTGAAGGGTGGCACCGAATACCTGAACCGGGCCGAAGCTCTCCTGGAGGCTCAAGGAGACCGACTGGGCCTTTCCACACTACAGGGGCGAAGGGCCTCTCTCGCCGTTGCCCTCGGGGAGTGGGACTCGGCCAGGGTGACGTGGGAGGAGACGCTGAGGGCGCACCAGGCCTCCGGGAACGTGCTGGGTGTCCTGAGCACGCTCACGGGCCTCCTGGAGCTCGCCCTGGCCTCGGGCGACCTGCAGAGGTCGGAGGAGCTCCTGGCGAGAGCCCGGGAGACCGCCAGGAAAGCGGATATGGGGGCTTGGGAGGTGTCGTTCTTCTTTCACGAGGCGGAGATCGCACTCAAGGAGGGAGACCCTGCTCGGGCCCGAACGGCACTGGATCGGTTCCTCCTTCCCGGTCAGTTCTCCGTGCGAAACTACCGGGCCCAGGTCCGGTATGCCGAAGCCCTCGTCGTGGAAGGGAGGATCTCGGAGGCAGCCGAGCGGCTGGAACGAGCCTTCGCTGCCCTGGAGGAGTGGCGCAGCGGCCTGGATGCCGCGGGGCTTCAACGGTACGCCTTTCAGATCGGAGAGTACCTCCCGGATCCCGATCTGGGCGTAGCTTCAGTCCTCGCCGCCCTGGCTCGATCCGGAGAAACTCGGCGAGCCTTCAACCTGGCCGAGCGGCAACGGGCACGGGTCCTCTACGAACGCATGATCCTCGCCGAGATCGATAGGACCCGGGAGGTCCGAGAGCCGCGGACGAAGGAGGCCCTGCCTCTCGCTCCGGACCCCGCGGACGCCGGTCGTGTCCTGGCTGCGCTTCCTGACGGCTCGGTGGCCATCGTGGAGTTCGTGACGGGGCGAGGTGGCGAGCCGACCACAGCCTTTGTCCTGGCGTCCGACCGTGTGCAGGCGGCGACTCTCCCGCCGGTGGATTCCCTGCAGCGGGACATCAGCCTCCTTCGCTCCCTCGCCGAATCCGGTGGAGGATTCCGGCCGTTGGCGGGCCGTCTGGGAAAGGAGCTCATGGAGCCGGTGGTGGATCTCCTGCCACGGTCGGTGTCAACCCTCGTCCTGGTGCCCAGTGGCCCCCTTCACCGCATCCCCTTCGACCTCCTGGAGACGGGGGCGGACGGACCCCTGGTGGGTCGGTATGATCTCTCCCTCGTACCGTCGGCATCCGTGGCACATCGACTCTGGCAGTCGAAGGGAGCGCCGTCCTCAGCCCTTCTGGTCATGGCCGCACCGTCCGTTGGGGGAGGGGACACCTCCTTCGCCGAGCTGCCCGGGGCGTCCAGGGAGGCCCGGATGGTGGCGGGGTTTGGACGTCCCACCTGGATGCGCGTGGGGAAGGACGCTACGGAAGCCTTTCTGAAGGAGACCCCTCTCGAGGGGCTGGGCGTGCTCCATTTCGCGACCCATGCGGTGGTGGACGAGGCGTCGGTGGCCGGAAGCCGTCTGGTCCTGGCGCCGGGTAACGGGGAAGACGGACTGGTCTCCCCCGGCGATATCGCCCGCATGCAGCTGGGAGCCTCTCTCGTGGTCCTCTCTGTCTGCCGCGGTGCCGGAGGGGCGGTGGTCCGCGGAGAGGGAGTCCAGGGCCTCACCGCTTCCTTCCTTCAGGCAGGAGCCAGGGCGGTAGTGGCCACGCAGTGGCCGGTCGACGATCGAGCCGGCCTCCGGCTGATCCGGGGTTTCTACCGGAGACTGGCAGAAGGATCCTCTGTCGGCCAGGCACTTGAGGATGCGAAGGAAGCCGCCATGAGCCGAGGTGAACCGGTGTCGAGTTGGGGTGCGTTCACCGTCGTGGGTGACAGCGGTCTTCGGGTCCCGCTGGTCAGGCCGGCGTGGTGGCGCTCAGCGTGGACCTGGGCGTCGGGCCTTTCTCCGATACTCCTGGCAGCGGGA
>JASFRP010000470.1:0-3967 GCA_050114895.1 Gemmatimonadota bacterium | reverse complement strand
CTCCAGGGTCTCGGGCGGGACCAGCACCAGAGGCACGTCGCCCCAGGCTCTGACCAGGTCGAAGTAGTTGAGGGCCCTCAGGGCGTAGGATTGCCCCAGGATGTCATTGGCATCGGCGGGGTCCATGTCTCCGATCTCCGGGACCTTCTGGATGAGAAGGTTCACACGGTTGATGCCGTCGTAGCTTTGGGTCCAGACCCCGTCTATGACCCCCATCTGAGGCCGGAAGTTGTGGAGGTCCCCGTCGGCCCAGCTGCCGTAAGTACCGGTGTGCTCGACATCGTCCGTGAGGACGTCGACCCAGAGGATCCAGTCCCCGCCCCAGAGGCTGCCGGACTGGAGCGCGTCGTATGCTCCCGCCAGGGCGGCCCGGGCACTCTGGGTGTCGATGATGGCGATGTCCTCGGAAATCTCGTCGACGGGAAGAACGTTCAGGAGCTTGTCCGTGTCGCAGGCACCCAGGACCACAAACGTCAGGAGAGCGGGCACCATTCGTAGCATTTTCATGGTTTTGTCCTTTCCGCTTCCTACCAGGTTCCCTGGAAGCCAATGGAGAACGAACGGGCGAAGGGGTAGCCGTAGAAGTCGGTGGACAGCGAAGCGGCACCGGCGTCCGAGCCACCCGTGTTCATGTCCGGGGAATAGCCCGAATAGTCCGTCCAGGTGACCAGGTTTCTCCCGGCAATATAGACACGAGCCTGCGACATCTTCAGCCGAGTGGCGATGTCACTGGGAAGCGTGTACCCCAGGGTCAGTTCCTGGAACCGGATGTAGCCGGCGTCCTCCAGCCACCGGTCGGATTCCTCCCGGGCTCCGGACTCGCCGTAGTAGCTGGGCCGGGGTTTGGTGCCGTTGGGGTTGTCAGGTGTCCAGTAGTCCACCCCGACGTCCTTGAACTTGTTGTCGTAGAAGTACCCGCCGTCGTCGCTGTACTCCCTCATGGCGTTGAAGAGGTTGTTGCCATGACTGTACTGGAAGAAGGCGGTGAGATCGAAGCCGGCCCAGCGCAGGCTGTTACGCAGCCCGCCGTAGTAGTCCGGATGAGGGGTTCCGACGTACATCCGGTCTTCCGAGCTCGGGTCCTTGGTGCTGCCGATGACGTTTCCGTCAGCGTCCAGGTCCGTGAAGAGGGCGTCACCCGTGGCGGGATCGACTCCCTCGTAGTGAACGGTATAGAACTCACCGATGGCGTGTCCCTCTTCGACCCGGTTGTACCAACCACCCATGAAGGGCTCACCGGGCTCGTTCGGGTCCGGAGAATACAGCTTGGTGACCTCGTTGACGTTGTGGGTGATGCTGAAATCCGTGGTCCACTCGAAGCCACCTGCGCCACCACCCTGGAAGTTGACGGTCCTCAGGTTCGCCTCCCAGCCCCGGTTTTCCATGGAGCCGACATTGGCCAGGACCGAGGTGAATCCGCTGGTGGAGGTCACGGGCCGATTCAGCAGGAGGTCGTCCGTCGCCTTCTTGTAGAGGTCAAAGGTCATCCCCACGCGGTCCGAGAAGACGGACGCGTCGAACCCGAGGTTCCATTCCGTCGTCGTTTCCCATTTCAGACCGGGGTTGGGCAGGTTGCTGGGAGCCGTACCGGGCAGGTCGCCGTAGTTGGCCGTCCCGTAGAGGCCCAGAAACTGGAAATCACCGATGGCTTCGTTCCCCGTCTCCCCGTAGCTGGCCCGAAGCTTGAGGTCGGTCAGGAAGTCCACGTCCTCCATGAACCGCTCGTTCGTCAACTGCCAGGCCAACGACGCCGCCATGAACGTGCCCCACTTGTTGTCCTGACCGAACCGGGACGAGCCGTCGGTGCGGATGCTGGCGTTGACGATGTAGCGGTTGTCGTACGTGTAGTTCGCCCGGGCGAAGGCCGAGACCAGGTTGTGTGCCCACGTCGTGCCGTCGACCTCGGCGGCCCTGGCAGCGTTTGCGGGCCAGTGGAGATCCGGGCTGGTGAACCCCTCGCCCCGTGCGAAGGAGGTCTCCCGGTTCGTGGTCTCCTTGCTGCCTCCAGCCGTCAGGCCGACCTCGTGCACGTTGAAGTACTTGTTGGCGGTCAGGTAACCTTCCAGCAGATTGCGTCGCCCCTGGGAGTTTCCGATCTGAGCGATTCCGCCCTGACCGTAGGCATACTGAAGGGCGACCTTGGAGGATTGATACTCATACTCCCTCAGGTTCAGGTAGTCGTATCCCACGCGACCGGTGGCCCGGAGCCAGGGGAGGACCACCGCCGTGGCTTCCACGTTTCCGAAAGCGCGGAGCGTCCGGGCCTCGACTTTGTTCTCCTTACCGATCCCGACGGGATTGGCGTAGGAGGCCGCACTGGAGTACGTGCCGTCAGGATTGTACACGGGCACCCAGGGCTCGTTGGCGATGGCGTTGGTGACGGCACTGACGATGGAGTTGTCCGCTTCGATGCGGTGGTTGACCTCCTGGGAGATGGAGGTGGACACGGAAATGTCGATGCGGTCCGTGGCGGCGAGGTCCAGGTTCACTCGTCCCGAAGCCCGGCCGTACGAGGACCCGATGACGATTCCCGTCTGATCGAAGTAGGACCCCGAGGCCAGGTAACGGAAGCGGGGGCTCCCGCCGCTGATGGACAGGGAGCTGTTGGCGATGGGAGCGGTCCGGAGGACCTCCTGCTGCCAATCGGTATCGACGCTGGGATCGACCCCGAGCCAATCGAACTCGTCCTGGATATCCTGGTCGGAGTATCCATCGAACCGCATGGCGTCGGCGAAATAGTCCATCCACTCCGCGGTGTCCATCATATCGATCTTCTTGGAGATCTTCTGCTGACCCCATGACGTGTTGAACTGGAAGCGCGGCGCTCCGGTGCCGCCCTCTGCGGCGGTGACGTTGCCCCGCTTCGTCGTGATCAGGACCACGCCATTGGAGCCCCGGGATCCGTAGATGGCCGCCGCGGATGCGTCCTTTAGGATGGTGACGGACTCGATCTCGTCCGGATTAAGACCGGTGATGGCCGACAGGTCTTGCCCACCCAGCCCGATCTGGGAGAAGTCTTCCCGGAAGATGGGCATTCCATCCACCACGTAGAGCGGTTGGTTGCTCGCAGAGATGGAGGACTCGCCCCGGATCCGCACGGTGATGCCGTTTCCGGGGTTTCCGGCGTTCTGCACGATCTGGACCCCCGGCGCCTTGCCCTGGAGGACAGCGTCCAGGCTGGCCACTGCGGGGTTCTCCAGATCCGTCGAGGCCACCGTGGTGATGGAGGTGCTCACCTCCCTTCGACTCTGCTGGGCATAGCCCGTGGCCACCAGCCCTTCCATCTCGATGGCCTGGATGCTCAGCGAGAAATCCTGGACGAGGGTCTCCCCGGCGGGTACCTCCACCTGCGCCGACTGGGTGGAATACCCCATGTACAGGACCCTGATCTCCTGACGTCCCTCAGGGAAGTTCACCAGGAGGTACCGCCCCTGGTCGTTGGACAGAGCCCCGATCCCCCGGTCTCGAACCGTGACCTGGGCCCCGGAGATCGGTTCTCCGGTCCGGGCGTCCGTGATGGTGCCCGTGACGGTTCGGCCTTGTGCAACGACGGTTCGGGGTACTCCCAGGAGTAGGATAAGCGCAGCTGCGATGAGTGCTGGTCGAACAACAACGGATTTCATGTTCACCCCCAAGCTTTGAGAACTGCGAACAGGGGCCGTCGACCGTTCCGCTTCGGCCCTTGATGACCCCAGTAGAGACTTTTGTCGGGCCGCCAGAAGCTGGATGCCCCAGAGTCGTGGGGTTTCACCTCCGATGCCCATGCGCTGGAAGACACGTCATGGCATCCCATACTCTCACTCTACGAAGTTGGAGATTTCCTCCTTTCCGATGTGGTGGCGCGGGGTGTCGACACCGAGGTCCACCCTGTCGGTCGTCGGGCGACACACGGAACAGGGGTATCATGCTTCGGAGCCCCTAGCTCTCGAGGTGGGAGAGTCCTTCAGTTGTGGAACCTGATTCCATG
>JASFRP010000469.1:0-3977 GCA_050114895.1 Gemmatimonadota bacterium | reverse complement strand
ACCAGGTGAGGGAAGATGGGGGCTCGTCGGATCCCTCCTCGGGAGCCGGGGCCGGCGCCGCCCACACTTCCATCAGGGGACGCCCCTCTCTGGGATCAGTGGTTCCGAGCCTGACCAGCTCCAGATCCTCCTGCCCCGTGAGGTCGGCCAGGAGAGCCCGGGCGGCGTCCTCCCCGGAGCCCCGGAAGGTAGGAATCGAGAGGATCTCTCCGCGCCGGACCAGGCCCAGGTCACCCTCCCGGAAGAGAGCCAGGGCCAGGCTCAAGGCGTATGGAGACAGCTCCGAATCCCTCGACCCCCCCTCCATTGCCAGGATCCGATGAGCCCTCTGGAGGGTGCTGAGGCCATCGGGAAAGAGGTGATATTGGTCCCGAAGCGCCCGGGCGATATCCTGTATCGACGGCCCTCCCCCTCTCCTCCGGCGAATCCTGATCTCATGGAACACTGAGGAGGACCTTCCCACCTGGACGGTGATTCGATCAAAGAAGAGAAGGAGGACCGGCCGCCGGAGGATCCGGGTCCGGAGGGCTCGGCCCAGTCGCTGGATGTCCAGGGCGATCAGGGGCCTGAGCTCCCGAGGGTCCACGCACTTCTTGATCTGGGCGGCTGCCTCGGAATCTCCCCTCAGGGTCTCGTAAACCCCCATGCCGACGGCAGAGGCCGTGAGGCGGGATCTGGAAGTGATCCCCTCCGAATCGGGACCCTCACCCACGGTGACCACCACCGAGGGCTCCTCACCCTCCCCCTGCCGAAGCTTGCAGGTCATTCCTCGTCGCCGGAGGGTCTGGTCCGGAGTATCGAAGTAGGTCTCCCGGAGGAGCCGTATTCGGGGTGGACCCGCGTCGACCCCCAACGGTCGTTCCCCGGAAGCCATCCGGACCAGTTGTTCCGAGGACGGCACGAGGAGGTTTAGCTCGACTTCCTGGATCATGGGAGCCCCTCTCCCTCGGGTGCTCCGCGCGGGTAACGGGTCAGCCGTCCCTTCTTCCCCTGACCTTCGTCGGCCAGGAGAAGGGATCCGTCGGCCAGGAAGGTGATTCCTTCGGGCTGCGGGTGGGTCTTATGGTGGAGCTCCCGGCCAGCCAGAAGCGCTCCCTGGGAGCTGAGCTCGAGAATGGTCTCCTCCTGGGCGGAGACGAGGATCAGCCGCCCCGTTTCCGGGTGGACCTCGATTCCGGACGGGTGGAAGGAATCCTCGAGATCGAACTCCTCCAAAGCCTCGAAGGGAAGAAACACTCTGGGAACCGGGGCGGTTCGCAGGGAGTCCAGCTCCACCGAGAAGACCACGAGATGGTCCTTCAGCTCTTTGGCTCTGGTGTTCTTGCAGGGGAGGAGAAGGGAACGGCTGCCGGGGTCGAAGGCCAGCCCCTCGATCTCACAGAGCCGGCCCAGGTTCGTCTCGTACACCCTGTACGACAGCGCAGAGCCATCCTGCCCCTCCCTCGTTTCCAGAAGCTCACCGGCAGAGGTGACCAGGAAGAGACGCTCTTCCACCGAGGCGATCCCCTCGAAATCCCCGGATACGCCCCCGATCCCCGCGGAGAACGCCTTGAGGACCGAGCCGGTGGCGGGGTCAAGCTCATAAATCACGGCTCGCTCGTCATCGTGTGCCAGGACTCGACCCCCGGAGGTCACGGTCAGACCCGAGATCTCCTCAAGAGAGCGTGGAAGCTTCTCCTGGACTCCACCGTCCTTGGAGAAGTCGAACGCATCGAGAACGCTCGATGGGGCCTGGGCCGCGACAACCCAGCCCCCGGAGAGCAGGGCGAGGGCCACTGCGGGTGAGATGCGGCGCGGGAGCCGGCGCCTCATGAGCGCCCGCTCCGGGCTTCGGGAGGTGGCATCCGTGATCATCGGTCGCTGCCGAGCCCCTCCAGCGAGCGATACTCCGCGGCCAGGACCTGTCTTCCCGGAGCGCTCTGGAGGAGCTCCAGGAGACGGGAGGGCGACTCCCCCTTCTTGAGGCGGACCAGGTATTCCAGTGCGGAGGTGGTGCTGGCCCCGGGCAGGATCTCGGCCAACTCCCAGCGCCTCGCCTTTTGGGCCAGGATCTCGTCCACCAGGGCCTGGGCCCCCACCAGCTGCTCGGCGTGAACGATCAGGAGGCCGTTCAGGCGGTCTCTCTTCCTCACCTTTGCCTCCGCCTTGAGATACCGGTCCATCCGGGCGACCCTCGTGGCCACGTCCCGGATTTCTTCCTGGGTCATCGCTTCCAGCAACTGGCTATCCCCGACGGAGAGAGCCGTGGCGGCCGAGCCCGGCCCCGCCAATACGTCGCCGAGGCCCATGGCACCGGTTCGGCTCCGTTGGTCGGCGTAGATGTTCCCGAAGTTGGACCAGAAGAGGTAGAGAATCACCGCGTTGAAGATCACGGAGAGGATCGCGGCCACTCCGAGGGCCCACGCACCGGAGGCCAGGCCGACGCCGATGGCGAGGAAGACGTACACCGCGTCTTTGGTGTCCTTCAGGGTGCTACGGAACCGGACCGCCGCGGCGGCACCGGCGAGGGAGAAGGCCAGGGCGAGGTTGAACTGGACGATGAAGACGATTCCCGCGACTGCGATGGGCAGGATCAGCATGGCCTGCACCACCGATTCGTCGTAGCCCCGCCGTTGCTTGGTAAGGAGGTAGACCCACGCCACGGGGATCATCAGGGCGAGGGCACCCAGCAGGGAGACAGCCGCGAGAAGGGCGAAGACCCTACCGGCGTTCTCACCCCCACCGAGAGTCGCCATCGGTGTGCTGTTGAGAGCATCCGGGACGAGGGAATCGTTGAGGGATGTGCCCACCGGCTGCGCACGTGAGAGCCTCTCGAATCCACCGAACACGACCTCGTGGAAGACCGGAAAGATCCGTGCGAGGACGTATGCGGTGGCAAAGAGGGCCACATAGTAGAGTGCAATCCGCCACAGGCCGGTGAGTGGGCCCCGGACCTTCATCCTCTTGTCGTTATCGGGGAAGCGATTCTCAGCCAAGCTTCCAATCTCCTCTCCACGGTTAGGTCGGAGTATCCATCCCCTGATGTTCAGCCATGATCGTCACCAGGAGGGCCGAAGGAAGCGCCCGGGGGTCACGTCAACCCCACGACGGGAGCAGCACCCCCGGTGATGCCGTGGACCCATCGATTTGGAACGGGATCGCTGGCACAATGATTCAATGAAGACGGTCCCCATGGCAAGCCAGTCGGCCTCCACGCCTCTCCCCTGCCCCCCGAATATACCGACATCCCTGATTGGTGAAACGGGAACCAGGTGTCGAGCGTAAAGACTTCTGAGGACGGCAGGAGCCGTCGACAGTCAGCCAGGAGCCCAGGGATGAGCATCGAGTACCGGGTCGATCACCTCCTTCGCGCCGCCGCCAGGGCGGAACGGGAGGGGAACGCCCGTCTGGCCGCCATCCTGAGAAAGATGGCCCAGGAGCTCGCTCCGCCGGAGCTCGGCCTCGCCTTGTCGGAGACCCCCGGGTCCCCTTCCTGATCTCGTCATTCTGGGAAAGCCGCGCCAACCGCGGCCCCCGCCTTCCCCTTTCCCGCCCGGATGTTGAGCATCTCCACGAAGATGGAGAAACCCATGGCGAAGTAGAGGTATCCCTTGGGGATGTGGTGACCAAGCCCTTCTGCCACCAGGGCCATCCCGATGAGGAGAAGGAAGCTCAACGCCAGCATCTTCACGGTCGGGTGCCTGTGGATGAATCCGCTGATGCTTTCCGCGGAGAGCATCATCACCCCTACGGCCAGGACGATGGCGATGGCCATGACTGCGAGGTGGTCAGCGATTCCCACGGCCGTGATGACGGAATCCAGAGAGAAGATCACGTCGAGCAGAACGATCTGGATCAGGATCCTGGTGAAATTCGTTGCCCTGTGCCCCCCCGTCCCTCCCTCACCTTCCCCTTCCAGCTTGTGGTGGATCTCCCGGGTGGATTTCCACATCAGAAAGACTCCGCCAGAGAGGAGGATGAGGTCCCGTCCGGAGAAG
>JASFRP010000468.1:0-3990 GCA_050114895.1 Gemmatimonadota bacterium | reverse complement strand
AGTGACACCTTCACCGTTTCCACGGGGGACATCCTTGGCGGTTCCGGATCTGGGTCACTGGCTGCTCCAATCGACTCTCGATTCCCTCGTTGCCGGCACCGGAATCGGGGAGGCGAGTCGTGGCCTCCGCTGGGAGTCCTTTCTGGCCTCCTGGAGCGACTTCGCCGACTATCGGTCGATGCTCCGTTTGATCGTGGGGCTCCTCCTTTCGGTGGCTTTGACTGCCATCATCGCCTTCCACCCCCGACGATACCCCCAGGGGATCACGGCTGACGAGATCGCCTATCCACGGACGCTCTTCGTCTACGGCATCGTAGGTGCCATGATCGCCGAGGCGGTGGTGATCCACCCCCCCGTCGCGTTCGTGGTTTTCGGGATCGGAGGACTCCTTCGTTTTCGCACCAATGTGGGCGCGGCCTCTGATACGGGACAGCTGATTCTCGTCACCATCATCGGTATCGCGTGCGGATTGCACGCGTTCCCCCTGGCGGTGCTGGGAGCCGGCATGGGGTGGTTGCTCCTCTACCTCCTCCCCCCCCGTGTCACGTACCTGGTGGATATACAGGGAATCCGGAGGGACGAGTTCGCGGAAGTTCTGCGGAAGGGTGCTGAAGGGGTCGCCGCCTCCGGATGCTCGGTGGTTCACACCAGGAGCCGCCGGTCCAAGAACCGGACCACCTTCGTAGCGGTTGCGCCCCTGGGAGTGACGGCAGAGGACATCGAGAAGAAGATCGTCGAGAAAGTCGGGCTCGACGTCGAGGTGGAGGTCGGTCCGGAATAACGCATGGGCCATGTCGATCCCACCGGCCAGGATGGAGGGAGGCGACCGGGGGCGAAGGCCAGCCAAGGAGGCATGTCATGAGGTGGTCCGCTCGTCTCGGACGAATCGCCGGGATCGACGTCTACATGCACGCTACTTTCGTCCTCCTCCTCCTCTGGGTGGGCGTGAGCCACTACCTCGTGCGTCACAACTTCGGGGATGCCTGGTCGGGCATCGTCTTCATCCTCACCCTCTTCGGGATCGTGATCCTCCACGAACTGGGCCACGCCCTCACGGCCCGGAGGTTCGGGATCAAGACCCGGGACATCACCCTCCTCCCCATCGGCGGTGTGGCTCGTCTGGAGCGGATGCCGGAAGACCCCCGGCAGGAGCTCCTGGTAGCCCTTGCGGGACCCGCGGTGAACGTCGCTCTCGGGGCCGTCATCGCCATGTGGATGGTCCTGGTGACCCACGCCCAGCTCCTGGGCGAGATTCCTCTGGTGGGCGGGGACTTCCTCCGGAAGATGCTCTGGGTGAACGTCGCCCTGGCCGTCTTCAACATGATTCCCGCATTCCCCATGGACGGTGGGCGTGTCCTCAGGGCGCTCCTGGCCATGCGAATGGAATACTCCCGGGCCACGCACGTGGCGGCCCAGATCGGGCAGATGCTGGCGCTGGTCTTCGGGTTCCTGGGGCTCTTCACCAACCCCTTCCTGGTCTTCATCGCTCTCTTCGTCTGGATGGGGGCGGCAGGAGAGGCGAGCATGGTGCAGATGAAGTCGTCCCTGAGCGGGATCCCCGTGAGCAGGGCCATGATCACGGAGTTCGAGACCCTCCATCCCGGGGATACCCTTCGGACCGCCACAGACCACATCCTCGCCGGGTTCCAGCAGGATTTTCCCGTCATGAGCGATGGAGAGCTGGTGGGGGTTCTGGTTCGGGAAGACCTCATGAAGGCTCTGGCCCGGGAAGGGGTGGGTGCGTCGGTGGCGGAGGTGATGCGCACCGATTTCGAGACCGCGGATCCCGGGGAGATGCTGGAGCCCGCGTTTCTCAGGCTCCGGAACTGCTCATGCCGCTCCGTTCCGGTGGTCCGTGGAGGGCGGCTGGTGGGAATCCTGACCACGGACAACGTGGGGGAGTTCCTGATGGTTCGGGCGGCGGTCCAGGGGGCCAGGTAGACCCGGCTGCCCTGGGGAGGCCATCACCGTTCGGGCTGCCTCACCGTGCTGGCTGCCTCACCAGGACCACCACCCGGTCCGGCTCATCGGCCCCACCTGCCGGAAGCTCCAGGGTCACCGCGTCGGCGGTCTGGGAGAAGGACACCGTCTCCCCGGAACCCAGGGCCGTCGCCCGGGTGACCCGGCCTCCCACCGATGGGATGGAGAGGACCGGATCGGCCCAGTCCAGCACGTGGACGAACACGGTGTCCCCCCGCTGGGTCGTGACTCCCCAGTCCCGGGGAGGGACGGGGCCGCCCCGGGTCCCGTAGACCGACTTCCCGTAGCGCTCCGTCCACCCGCCCAGCTCCTGGAGCCGCTCCACGAACTCAGGCTGGATGGTGCCGTCGGGGCGAGGCCCGATGTTCAGGAGAAGGTTCGCGTCATTCCCGGCGGCCCTGACCAGATAGCGAACCAGGTCCGGCACATCCTTGAAAGCGGTGTCGGTGATGTTGAAGCCCCAGGAGCGGTTCATGGTGAGGGAGGTCTCCAGGGGGAGGGAGCCGATGGTGGTGGTGTTGAACCCCGCAGTGTTGGCCCCGGGGAGGTCCTGCTCGAAGGTCTGGACGTCCTCCCCGGGAAGGGGGGCCTGGTGGTGGTTGGGGATGATGAGGGCCTCGGGCTGGAGTCGGTGGATGAGGTCGTAGGTTCGCTCCAGCCGCCACTCCGCCTCGGGCTTGTCCCACATGCCGTCGAACCAGATTCCCCCCAGCGGGCCGTACCTGGTCAGGAGCTCCTCCAACTGGGCGTCCATGAAGTCCAGGTATTGCCCCCAGTCCCCTTCCTCCGGGCGTCCCGTCTCGCGCCCCGTCTGTCCCCGGGGAAAGTAATCCGGGTGGTGCCAGTCCAGCTGGGAGTAGTAGAAGAAAAGGCGCAATCCCTGCCGTCGACACTCCTCCGCTAGCTCCTTCAGCGGGTCTCGCCCGAAGGAGGTCCAGTCCAGGATGTCGTAGCGGGTGGCGTCCGACGCGAACATGGAGAAGCCGTCGTGGTGCCGGGCGGTGATGGTGATGTACCGCATCCCCGCCGCCCTGGCGAGGGATACCCAGGCCTCGGCGTCGAACTTCACCGGATTGAAGGTGGAGGCCAACCACTCGTATCGGTCCACGGGGATGGACCGGGTCTGCATGACCCATTCCCCGTTCCCCAGCAAGCTGTAGACACCCCAGTGGATGAACATCCCGAACCTGGCGTCCCGGTACCACTCCCGGGCGGCCAGCCGCTCCGGGGGAACGGCGTCTGGGGTCTGCGCCAGGGTCGGTGCGGAGGAGCCCATCGCCACCAACCCGGCGGTGGCGAAAGCGACGGGGTAAGGCAGGCGAGATCGTATCATGGTGGAGTCCATGGCTTTGTTGGCCGGGAGACAAAAGGGTGTGTCCCCACTTGTCGTGCCCTCCGGTTGCGAAGCTTGACAGTGCCTCTGCACCCAGCGTATTAGAGGTCGGTCATCTCCGAAAGAGCGAGGAGCAGGGAACCGGGAATGCCTGGTCGCCGGTTTGTGATAAGATGGAGGAAGACGGGGCCCCTTCTCCTCGGGGTGTTGTCCCTCTCCTGCTCGAAACGCCCGAATGACGCAAGCGAGTTTCGGGGCTACCTCGATGCGGTGAACCGAAACGCCGTGGCCGAGGCCCTCGCCTTCCACACCCCGGATGCCGAGTTCGTCATTCCCGGGCAATCGCCCATCCGAGGCTCGGCCGACCTTCGTTCGCTCCTTCAGTATGACTCGGTCCTGAAGAGCAGCGTTCGATTCGAGGCGGCCGTACAGATCGGAGATACCCTGATCCTCGGCCCCGGGAGCGAGAAGAACCTCTTCTTCGAAAGCATAGGCCTGGACTCGGTGGCCTACGCCGGCGGCACCCGAGTGGTGTTGGAGGGCTCCCTGATCCAGGGCATCTACCCTGCCAACCTCCTGCCGGAATCCGCGGCCGTGTTCCAACAGCGGTACGGGGAGTTCATGACCTGGGCCGGGGAGGAGGCCCCTGAAGAGGTGGCCCGCCTCATGCCCGACGG
>JASFRP010000467.1:0-3996 GCA_050114895.1 Gemmatimonadota bacterium | reverse complement strand
GTGACGGTCCTTCTCCAGAAAGCGAGAGGAGGGGACGACGCGGCCCTCGACCAGGTACTTCCCCTCATCTATGAGGAGCTCCGGCGCCTGGCCCGGAGAAAGATCCGGTCCGAGGCCCGGGGGCACACCCTCCACGCCACGGAGCTGGTCCACGAAGCCTATCTGAAGCTCTCCTCCGATGGGAAGCTCAGGGCCGAGAACCGCCCACACCTCATGGCCATGGCCTCCAGGGCCATGCGCCAGCTCCTGGTGGATCACGCCCGAAACCGGAGGGCCCTGAAGAGGGGCGGTGGATGGGTGAAGACGACGTTGGGGGACGGTCCCATGCTCCGCGAGACCGAGCCCGAGGAGCTCCTGGCTCTGGAGGAGGCTCTGAAGGAGCTGGATGAGCGGCAGAGGCAGGTGGTGGAATGTCGCTTTTTCGGGGGGATGGAAGAGACGGAGATCGCCCAGGCGTTGGAGGTCTCCGAGCGCACGGTGCGCCGGGATTGGGTGAAGGCCCGGGCGTGGCTGTACAGCCGGCTCTATCCGGGCGACTCCGCGGGGCCCCCGCCATGAACCAGGACAGGCGCCGACTGGTGGAAGACCTCTTCGAAGAGGTCATCGATCGTCCTCCGGACCGTTGGAGCGATGCGGTGGAGGAGCTCTGCGGTGAGGACGAGACCTTGAAGGAGGAGGTGCGGAAGCTTCTGCAGGCACACGCTCGGTCGGAAGGGCTGTTGGAGAGGACCTCCCCCTTGAATGGTGCCCTCCTGGGGGTGGGTTTGGGACCGCAGGAAGGGAGGCAGATCGGGAAATACCGCGTCCTCGAAGAGATCGGACGGGGAGGGATGGGCCGAGTGTACCTCGCGGAGAGGGCCGACGGGCATTTCAGACAGAGAGTGGCTCTGAAGCTGATCTCCGAGGCCGACCCGGCGCTGCAGGAGCGGATCGTGGCGGAGAGGCAGATCCTGGCTTCCCTGGAACACCCGAATATCGGACGGCTCCTGGACGGAGGGGTCACGGATGACGGCCGGCCCTTCCTGGTGATGGAGCACGTCAATGGCCTTCCCATCGATCTCTACTGCGACCGGATGCGACTCACCCTGAGGGAACGGCTGAGGCTCTTCCTCACCGTACTAAAGGCCGTGGAGCACGCCCACCGGAATCTGGTGGTACATCGGGATCTCAAGCCCTCCAACATCCTGGTGACTCCGTCCGGCGAGGTGAAGCTCCTGGACTTCGGGATCGCAAAGCTCCTCAATCCCACCTTGATGGGGGCGGACCTGCCCCGGACCCGGACCCGGGACCGGGCCCTCACGCCGGAGTATGCCAGCCCCGAGCAGGTGAGGGGGGAGGCCATCACGACGTCTGCGGATATCTACTCCCTCGGAGTCGTCCTCTACGAGATCCTCTCGGGGCATCGGCCCTACCTCCTTCCGGAGGGTGCGCTGCCCGACATCGTGAAGGCCGTCTGCGAAGAGGACCCGGCTCCTCCCAGTGAGAAGGTGCGTTCGTCGAGTACTCTCCAGACCCCGGTGGACACCCCGGGTGGCGTGGATCCCCTTCAGGTCGCGAAGGCCCGCCACACCACCTCCACCCGTCTGCGCCGACAGCTCAAGGGGGATCTGGACGCCATCGTCATGAGGGCCCTGCGGAAGGAGCCCCATCGGCGGTACGGCTCCGTGGAGCTTCTCTACCAGGACATCCAGCACTTCCTCGGGGGCTTGCCGGTGGAAGCCCGGAAGGGGAACCGCTGGTATCGGATCCGGAAGCTGGCCCGCCGGCATCGGGGGGAAGCCGTTGCCACGGCCCTCGTCGCCGCGTCCCTCGTGGGTGGTGCAGCCGTGGCTTCCTGGCAGGCGAAGGTGGCGTCCCGGGAGAGGGATCGGGCCACGGGAGCCCTGCGGGAGTCCCAGGAGGTGACGGACTTCCTGCTGGGGCTCTTCCGGGCGAGCGATCCTTGGGAATCGCCTGGTGGGGAGGTGACGGCGGTGGATCTTCTTGGGAGAGGCGTGGTCCGGGCCAGGGAGCTGAGGGACGAGCCGTCCGTCCAGGCCCGCATGTTGGACGTGATGGCCCAGGCCTACGACAACCTGGGGCGCTACGACGAAGCGGAGGCACTGGAGGGTAGGGTCGTGGAGCTCCTGGATGCGGATCCCGGGAGGGGAAGGCCAGAGGAAGTCGCTGAGGCAATCGTCCGATGGGGGTTGGCCCTGAGCAAGAGCGGACGGTACGACAGCGCTCGGGTGGTACTGTCCCGAGCCCGCGAAGTGCAGGAACGGGTGCTACCCCCTGGATCCACTGACCTCAGCTACACACTGGAGGCCCAGGCGAGGGTGGACATCTACCTCGGCGATCTGGATGCCGCGGAGCGCCGGGCGAGGGAAGCACTCGAGCTGAGAGAGACGTCGCTGGGGCCGGCCGCCACCGAGACCATCAGTAGTCTGGGAGTCGTGGCCTCCATTCTCCGCTACCAGGGGAGGAACCGTGAAGCCGAGGCTGTATTCCGGGAAGTGCTGGAGCGTCGGAGCCGATTGAGGAATCCCGACCCCGGCGCCCTCTCCTCCGACATGCTCCAGATCGCCAGCATGGAGATCGAGTTCGGAGGGGATCTGGAGGAGGCCGAAGACCTCGCTCGTGAGGCCCTCGCTCTCCAGGAGCCGGGATCCGGTGCGGCTACGGTGAATCGAGTCTGGGCCCTCACGACCCTTGCCCAGCTGAAGGAGTTGGAGGGGGATCTCCCCCAGGCTGAGCAGCTCCTCAGGGAGGCGGTGGCGGAGCGGCGCCGGACCTTTGGGGACCTTCATCCCCTGGTCGCGGAATCGCTGGGAGCTTTGGGGATGTTCCTCAGCCGGGAGAAGCGGTATCCCGAGGCCGAGATCCTCCTACGCCGGGCGTCAGACGTGAACCTCCGGACGGTAGGCGCCCTCCACACGCGATATGCCGGGAGCCTGAGCGGACTCGCCGAGGTACTCCTGGGGGCAGGGAAGCTGGTTGAGGCGGATTCCCTGGCGGTGGTAGCGCTGGAGATCCGGAGGCAAGCCCAGGGTCCCGGTGCGGCCACGGTGGCGGAGAGCCTGAGCATCCTCGCGAAGATCCGGATGGCCAGGAGAATGTACCAAAGTGCGGAGACTTTCCTGATCCAGGCCATGGACATCGCTTCCGACCGTCCGGCCGAGTCCGCCTTGCCCCGGAGGATCCACGGGCAGTTGGCGGATCTATACGCGGCCATTGGCCGCACAGAGGCCTCAGCACACCACCGCGCCCTCGCCTCCGCGGGTTCCTGAGGTCTCGGCGAGTACAGGCCGCCCTCCGTCCGAGAAGGCCCGGTCTCCTCTCTTCGCCCCAGCTTCCTGCAGTCTACCTCGCGGTGGCGCAGGTGGATCCATGCCCGTCCTCCCCCTGGCCGGCCGGAACCGTGTCCGGTTCAGCCGCCTTCCTCCGCATCCCCCCCGTAACCAGAGCGATGAGCCCCGAGGATGGCCTCATCACTCCCCTTGAAGAGCTCAAGGGTCCGGTTTCCGGGCCGAAGGAAGACGATGAACCCCAGGTCCCTGGCTGAAGAGATGGAGAGGA
Source organism: Gemmatimonadota bacterium (assembly GCA_050114895.1). Classification (GTDB taxonomy): domain Bacteria; phylum Gemmatimonadota; class Gemmatimonadetes; order Longimicrobiales; family Gaopeijiaceae; genus JASFRP01. The sequence continues at coordinate 438 of JASFRP010000467.1, read as the reverse complement.
GGCGCTTGCTCCCCACGGGAGCCGAAGAGCGCTTCGCGGGATACGGCGTCATGGGGCTCCCCTTCGCCTCCGGTCACGTCCTCGCGTTTCGGCGGATGACCGCCAGCTCCCTGGGGCCGGCCTATACGACTGTGTGGCACCGTGACCCGTACCGGCACTGGACCTTCTTTACGGACGTCGACCCGCGCCGCTCCTGTCCCCGGTTCTTCGGCGGCGCTCTGGACGAGGTCGTGATGGGGGAGATCGAGTTGAGCTGGGACGGACCTTTCGAGCTCTCTCTCCGGATCCCGGAAGCCAGGTTCCATTGGGGATTGCGGCTCTCCTCGGATATCCGGACCCAGAGCCTGAGCGCCCTGGGCCGCGCAGCCCCGGCAGCCCTCAGGAAGAATGAACGGATCCTCTCAATGGTCGGGAGCACCGGCGGTCGCCTGCTGGGGC
>JASFRP010000466.1:0-3999 GCA_050114895.1 Gemmatimonadota bacterium | reverse complement strand
CCCCGGAGGAATCCGAGGCACTCCACCTTCGTCAGCTCCTTGGGCCTCGAGTCCGTGGTTCCCTCCTCGAACCAGCAGAGGGAGCCGGCGCTGGCTCCGCCCAGCACGATCCCCCGGTCCCAGGCCTCCCGGAGAACCTGGTCGATGCCCTGGGCCCTCCAGATGGCCTGCTGGTTCAGCGTGTTGCCCCCCGAGACCACGATCCCGTCCATGGAGAGGAAGATTTCTTCCCAGCTCTGGTCCGTGGAGTAACTGCTGATGAAGCTCTCCTGGACGAAAGGGATCACTTCCAGGGGCGCGCAGCTCTGGAACCAGCGGATCGTCCCGGACTCGCTGTCTGCCGATGCGGTGGGCAGGTAGCAGAGGCGGGGCCTCTCCTTTCCCGTGAGCTCCGCCATGTAGCGGATGAAGGCCGTTCCGAACCCACCGCCGGCGATGAGGATCTTTCGGTTCGGATTCTGGGGCATCCCCTGGTCAGCCAGCCGGGAAAGGGACAGCGTTCCGGTGCCCAGGGCGATGGAGCCCAGCGCCGACGAGGCCAGAAACTCTTTTCTCTCCATGGTGCATCCTCCTTGTGACGAGGCCGGCTCCCCCCCTGCGGAATCCCATCTCGGAACCCTCGCCTCGGGGGAACCGGCCCAAATCGAATCGCCCGGTTCCGGGCGCCTATTGTCCCCTCTCGAACACGACCTTCCCGTCTACGATGGTCATCTCGACGTTCATGTCGAGGATCTCTTCGGGGTCGATCTCCAGCAGGTTCCGGTCACACACGGTGATGTCGGCCAGCTTGCCCACCTTCAACGACCCGCGGCGGTCCTCCTCGAAGGCCGCGAAGGCGTTGTTGATGGTGTAGGCCTTCAGCGCCTCGTGGACGGAGATCTTCTGCTCCGGGAACCAGCCCCCCTCCGGCGTGCGGTTGAGGGTGGTCCGATTCACCGCGGCGTGGAGGAGGTACTTCGGGTGCATGTGGTACTCCGCGGCCGACGTGCCGGGCCAATCGGATCCGAAGGAAAGCATGGCGCCATTGTCCAGGAGGCTCTTGAAGGCGTACGCGCCCTTGCTCCGTTCGTGGCCGATGCGCTCCTCCATCCAGCGCATGTCGTCGGACAGGTGGTAGGGGTTCACCTCCGCGATGACACCGAGCTGCTGGAACCGGGGGAAGTCCTGGGGGCGGATGACCTGGGCGTGGATCACCCGGAACCCGGTGAGGTCCACGCCTTCGTTCGCGAGCCGCTCGTACAGGTCAAGCATCAGCGCGACACCCTTGGTCCCGATGGCGTGGACATTGGCGACGAACCCGGCGTCCAGCCCCGCCCGGATGAGGCCGTACATCTTCTCCATGTCGCCTTCCAGCATCTGGGAGTCGTTGCTGGTGTGCTGGCGGTAGTGCCCATAGTTGTCGGGCTGGTCATCGTAGGGCTCGAAGAAGAGGGCGCCGTGGGTGCCCATGATCCCGTCGATGTAGCCCTTGAGGGGCCCGTACCGGAGGAAGGGGTCCGGCTCCCCCGTCTCCGGGTGGAGGCCCATGGTGAATCCCTGAGCACCCAGATCGGCACCTCGGGAAAGGTCGGGGCGGAGGAGGACCCGTGCGGTCAACTCTCCGTTCTTCTGGAGCTCCACGAAGCGGTCCGTCTGGTCGGGAGTGGCGATGTCGTGAATCTCCACGATCCCGGCTTCCCGGAGGGCCTTCAGGGCCGCCCGGTTCTCGTCCAGGAGTCGGGCGTGGGACTTCGGTTTCTGGACGGTCCGGATTCTGCTCAGGGCGTCGGAGCCCCGGTAGATGAGGCCGGTGGGCACCCCATCGGCATCCAGTTTCATCCCGTCCAAGGGGGCGTCCTCCAGGCCGGCGGCCCGGAGAGCTGCGGTGTTGGCCAGGTACAGCTCCCGGTCGAAGGAGTCCAGGAGCGCGGGGTGATTCACGGTGATGTCATCGATGGTCCGGCGGTCCGGCTCCCAGCGGGCCTCCCTCTTCTCACCGGCACCCTCGGCTCCCAGGGACCATTCTTCGTACGCACCCCATAGACCGCCTGTGATCCATTCCCCTTCATCCAGGATGCCCGTGACCCGTTCCATCTCCTGCCTGAGCCCCTCGTCGTCCGCCACGGCCATGAGATTGGCGTCGTTGATGAGGCCTCCGGCGGCGTTGAAGTGCACGTGGCCGTCGATGAACCCGGGGACGACGAACTTGCCCTCGAGGTCGATGACGCGGGTGTCCGGCCCACGATACACGTCAGCGCCGGCATCGTCGTCGAGGACAGCCGTGATCTCGTTGCCGGTGATCACGACGGTGCTGGCCCACGGGTGGTCTTCTTCCATGGTATAGACCGCGCCGTTCAAGAGGATCAGATCCGCGGGTCCCTCCGACCCCGGCCCGGGAGAGGGCCCGCAGGAGGAGACGAGGAACAGGGCGGAGAGCGCCAGCAGGCCGGCGATGAGCCTTTTCATGACAGGGGCTCCTGTGAGATGGAAGGAACGGTCACTGCCTGCGGACAGTCTATGCCGCGGCGAGGACTCGCGGCAACCGAAAGGCGGGGCGGCGATGCCCGCCGGTGCCGCCTGCGGTCCGGTGGTCGGGGATCGAGGCGCCGGCGCCGGGTGGGGGACCGAATTGAGTCGATGCGGGTTACACTCACTCTAGATACCCGACATGATTCCTCCTGGATCGAGGGGCGGGAACGTGGCGATTTCGTGTCCAGGGTGTGGGCGCGAGTACGACGTGACCCTGTTTCAGTTCGGCCGGACCATCCACTGCACCTGTGGTTCCCGGGTGGGGCTGGAGCAGCGGATGGGTCCGCCCGTCACGTCGTCCCACCCCCGCTTCTTCGCGGACGCCATGTTGGGGAACCTGGCTCGATGGCTTCGCATTCTGGGTTTCGACACCGCCTACCACCCCTCCATCCTGGACCCGGAGCTGGTGCGCCGTAGCCTGGCCGAGGGACGACACATCCTGACCCGGGACAGGGGCCTCCGGGAGGAGTGGAGGGTGTCCCACTGCGTGGTCCTGGAAAGCGACGACGTCGAGCTTCAGCTGGAGGAGGTCTTCCGGCGGTTCGGCCTCGAGGACGAAATCCGCCTCTTCACCCGGTGCGCCCTCTGCAACTCCGTCCTGGAGTCCCTGGACTGGGAGGAGGCCCGGGACCGGGTCCCGGCTCGGGTCCACGCATCCCATCATTCCTTCGCCGCCTGCCCGGAGTGCCGTCGGGTGTACTGGGAAGGCTCCCACACCCAGCGGATCCGAAGCCGGATAGATAGGATTCTGAAGACCTGAGCCATGGCCGAATCCCACCCTGCCACTGCCCCCCGCATCTCCCGGGTCTCGTGGGGCCGACTCATCGTGGACGGTCACGGGATGTTCAAGGACGTCAAGGCCTATCCCGGGGGCGCCCGGGAGTGGGACTGGCGTGAGACCGGTACTCGACACTCCCCCGGGATCCAGCCTGCCGATGTGGAGGAACTTCTCTCCCGGGGTGCCTCCCTGGTCATCCTCGGCACCGGGGTGTTCGGGCGTCTAGGGGTCTGCCCGGAGACACTGGAGATACTCGAAGCCCGAAACGTACCGGTCCTCGTGTTGAAGACGGGTGAGGCCGTCCGGCGGTACAACGAGGAACGGGAACGGGGGCCGGTGGGAGCCCTCCTTCACTCCACCTGTTGACAAGGCCTTTCGAGACCGGCGCGGGCTGTGGGAGCCCCGGGGCGAGCTCCGGGCGCACCTCGCCACCCGGTCCCAGGATGACCCTCTCTGATTCCATCCTGCCGGATGCCGCCGGGAAGGGGAGTGCCCTTGACGCTCCGGCAGGCGGACCGGTATACCTCCCTCTATAGCCGCAAACCCAGGAGTCAGGCGCCCTCACCGCGAGGTTCCCATGCGCACCGTGTTCCGCGTGTTCGTCGTCGCTGCCGCTGTCCTGCTTCCCCTTTCCCCGTTGGCCGGCCAGTCGCAGGCAGCGGGTCAGCCCGATCCGGAGCTCTATCAGGCTCTGTCCTGGCGTCACATCGGCC
>JASFRP010000465.1:0-4000 GCA_050114895.1 Gemmatimonadota bacterium | reverse complement strand
AACCCGGTGTGGTTCAGCGTGTGAAGCCCAGAGCGTTGGCGGCACCAAGAGGTTGCCCACCTCTTCCCAGGATGGGAAGTTGATCCACCCGAACCAAGCGAAGAGCAAAACGAGGTGGAAGCTGAGATGAACTTCTACTCAAACGCCCAGAAGATGTTGGCCGGCACATCCCTCGTCGAGCGATTTCTGGAATACGTGAGGATAGACACGACCTCCGACGAGCACTCCGACAGCTGCCCATCGACGGAGAGGCAGTTCGTCCTTGCCAGGCTGCTGGTGGAGCAGCTCGGGGCTTTGGGGCTTTCTGACGCCACCGTCGATGAGAACTGCTACGTCACGGCGACACTCCCGGGAACCGTGGAGGGCAAAGAAACCGTAGGCCTGATCGCGCATCTCGATACCTCTCCGGCAGCACCCGGGGCGAACGTGAATCCCGTCCTGCACGAGGATTACGACGGTTCACCCATCGAGCTGGCCGACGACATCGTCATCTCCATCGATGACAACCCCGAGCTTCAGAGGTGTATTGGAGACACGATCATCACCGCAGACGGAACCACGCTCCTCGGGGCAGACGACAAGGCGGGGATCGCCATCATCATGTCCGCCCTGGAGTTCTATCAGAAGAATCCCGGACTCCCTCGTCCCACCATCCGTGTCGCCTTCACCCCCGACGAAGAGATCGGCCGTGGAACCGCGAGATTCCCCATGGAAACGTTCGGTGCCGACGTGGCGTTCACCCTCGACGGCAGCTTCGACGGGGAGGTCAACGTCGAGACCTTCCACGCCGACTCCGCACACGTGACCATCACCGGCGTATCCACCCACCCGGGGACCGCCAAGGGAAAGCTGGTCAACGCCCTCCGCCACATGGCCGTGTTCCTTTCACGCCTCCCGGCGGAAGTCAGCCCGGAGTTCACGGAAGGCAGAGACGGATTCATTCATCCGTACGAGCTGAGAGGGGACGCGTCTTCCTGTACGTGTCACCTCATCCTTCGGGATTTCCAGCGGGATGCGCTCTCGGCCCTCGGCGAGGAGATCAGGGAAATCGCCGACTCGGTGCTGAGAGACGAGCCTCGACTGAAAGTGGAGGTCGAGATCAAGCCCTCCTACCCCAACATGTACGAGTACCTGCAGGACCGACCCGAAATCACCGAGCGTCTGCTGGAGGCGGTGCGCAGAGCGGGTATCGAGCCGGACCTGGCGCCCATCCGCGGCGGTACGGATGGCTCGAAGCTGACCGAGAAGGGGCTGCCGTGCCCCAACATCTTCGCCGGGGGAGTGAACTTCCACGGGCAAACCGAGTGGATTTCCACCCGGTCCATGGGTCTGTCCCTCTGCACCGTCCTCAACTTGTTGACGCTCTACGCGGGCTGAAGTGCGGCGACGAGGGAGGGGGTCGGCAGCGGGGGAGATTGGAGGCGCGGGTGCGAGGTTCAGGCGGCCTGGATGACACCGGCCGAGACCAGGCCGGTCCTCCAACGATCTACGATCTCCTTGCCCTGATACGGATTCGCCTCGAGCCAGGCCTCCAGGTCCGTGTTAGGGAACCGTTCCCGGACCAGCTGGGCCGTGGCTCTTGCCCGTCTCTCGAGGCCCATCTCCGCCTGGGCGGCCGCCAATACCAGGAGTGCCTCGAGGTTGTTGGGGTGGTATTCCAGGACTTCCTCAGCGATGGACGCCGCCTGCTCCAACCTGCCACCGATGAAGAGAGAGCATGCCTTCACGGTGGGGTACCAGGGTTTGTTGATCCCGGTGAGGCGCATGGCCACGTCCAGGAGGTCCACCGCCTTCTCCCACTGACCCAGATAGCGGCGCACGCTTCCTTCCAGGCCGAAGGTGACATCGCAGGTGGGCCGTGTAATCACCAGTTGATCGATGGCCTGCAGGGATTCCTCGACCCTTCCCCTGGCCATGAGAACCGATGCTTGGACCGCCTTGGCCATGCCGGTGAGATCACCCATGTCGAACCCGATCTGGGCCTGATCCCAGGCTCTCTGCAAGGCAGCCTCCGGATCTGAAACCCACCCGTTGCTGGCCCCCACGAAGTGGGCGAAGGCGGAAAGGACGAACCCGTACGGCTGTTCCGGATGCGACTCCTTCACCTCCTCAAAGAGCCGCAAAGCCTTGGACCACCCCTCCCGGGTGTCGGTCCTGAAATGGAACCACCCCAGGTAGATCCGCTCGATGGCCTGCGGATCGTTCAGCTCCCAGTAAAGCCCGGCCGGCTCCCCAACCACCAGGTCGATCTCAATGGCCCGGGCGACCTCATCAGCGATGGTATCGGATAGGGAGAACATCTCCTCCACCGTCGCTGTCCACTTGTGGGACTTGACCACGTTCATGGTGGTGACGTCGTAGAGGGTCGCGAAGACCCGAATCCGGTCACCAAACTGGTGGACGCCCGTCTCCAACATGTAGCGGGCCTTCCCACTCGGGGTCTCACTCGCAGGCTCCGGAGTCGCATCCACGACACTCAACTGGGGCATGCGGGCGAGCCGGTGGAGCAAATCCCTCCGGATCATGCCCGCCGTCGCCCGAACCGAGTCGTCGACCATCTCGGCATGGATGGGAAGAACCGCCAAGGTGGGGGTTTCCAGAGCGAGGGACCGGCGCTTGGCCAAAGCCGCACCGTCTGCCGGGAGATCCGCGAACTCGTAGACCTCCACCGGCTCCGGGATATTCTTCAGCTTCTTCCTACCAATCGAAAGGAATCGCAATGCCGGCTCGTCCAGGGCCCTGTACACCCGGCCGGATACGCTCACCCCTCCGGGTCGGGCCAGGGACTGAATCCGTGCGGCGATGTTGAGAGCGTCGCCGAAATATCCACCTCCTCCAAACGCTACCCCGCCCTGGTCGAGACCCATTCGAAATCGCACGCGATGGGGTTCCGGCACATCGGTGTTCCGGTCCTCCATCTCCTCCGTGATGGCAATGGCGGTTTGAACGGCGTTCCTGGCATCGCCGAATACGGCCATGAAGTTGTCCCCGACGAAATTGGAGACGGTGCCACCAGCCGCGGAGACTTCCTGCTCCACCAGGCGCCGGCAGCTCTCCACCGTCGCCCTGGTCCCCTCGAAGTCATCGGCCATGAGCCGGCTGTACCCGACGATATCGGCGTTGAGAGCCACCAACTCAGTGAGTTTCTCGTTCCCTGCTTCCATGGTCCGTCCACCTGGAGTTGGGCTGATCAGACACACATGCCATCAGAATCAGGGTATGAGTCGTGTCACCCGAACACGGGAGCGCAGCCCTGGGTCGGGGGCAACGCAGTTCATGGTAGGTCTTCTACGGAGAGAACCGACCCGCACCTGCTTTTTTCAGTATGCGGATTTCGCTCCCACCACCGGACAATGGAGTGGGCCGAATAGAGGGCGCTGGGGGAAGACGAGGATCAGGGCGGTGGGATGAGGGTCAATGTGTCGGATCTCCGCCCGGGGGCATTCGTCCACCGGGGCCCTCGCCCGGCGGACGGCGCCGGAAGGCCTCCTCTCTCTCCAACCAGCCGTCGAAAACCTCCGCCTGGTCCGAGGTGAGGAGGGCTCTGATGGCGGCGGTCATGGAGTCGAATTGCGCCTGAAGCTTCGGTCCGATGGTTTCCATGATGGCGGAGGCTGCCGCTTCCCGTTCTGCGATGATCGCCTCAAGGCGGCCCGCCTGGTCTTCGGTCAAGCCAAGCGTTTGCGAGAGTCGCTGACTCAGGGCCATGGGTGCGAAACCCCTGGGAGGCCGCGTCGAGTCGGGCATGAAGACGGGTGGCATCCCCCCACCGGGGTTCTCGCCCCCCCACCGTCCCGGAGGCTCCGGACCCCGCCGCACCTGGACGACGCGCGTGAATGCCACCCCACCCACGACACCGGCTACAAACAACGAGATCAGCAATGCTGCCGCCGCCATGCGTTTTTCGTTGGTCATCTGTTCACCTCTTCCAACGCCGATACCATCTCCACCAGAGTCGGCTCGTCGGTGGCGTCAAACCAGAGAGCGAGGGGCTCCGGCG
>JASFRP010000464.1:0-4001 GCA_050114895.1 Gemmatimonadota bacterium | reverse complement strand
CTGTCCGAAGCCATGGAAGGCCGACTCTCGCCCATCGAGGCCGTCCTCACCTCCACGGACGACCCCACCGTTCCCACGGGCGAGGCTCGTCCGCGGGGCGGCGGGCTGGACCGGGATTACGGGTCGCTGTTCAGCCACCTGAACAGTGGAGGCGGCTACGGGGCCGGAGGGACCGAGGGGCGGCCCACGGCCGGGGCCATGGAGCGGAAGCGGGATCTGGACGTGATCTGGGCCGACACCCGAGCCCGTCTGGAAGCTGCCCTCGCCGAAGAAGTGGCCCGCTTCAACGCCGAGGTTTCACGCCTGGGCCTGGCCGGAATCGTCACCGGTCGCGGGGGCCGCCCTCCCGCCCCAGGAGTGCCATAGGGTCCACCAGGGCAGGGGCCGCCATGAGGGCCTCGACCTCGTCGATCTCGATGGGGATGAATCGGGTCAGCCACTCATGGCCGCCCTCCGTCACGAGGACGTCGTCCTCGAAGGCCACCCGGGTCCCGTCGACGATGGCTCCCTGTTCGATGGCCAGCACCATGCCCGGCTCCAGGGGGGCCAGGTAGTCTCCGTGCTCGTGCACCTCCATCCCGATGAAGTGGCCGATCCCGTAGGTGTAGCTCTCGTCCCACCCGCCGGCCTCCCGGAGCATGGACACGGCCAGGTCATGGAGCTCCTGCCAGGTGGCCCCCGGACGCACCTGACGGATGACAGACTTCTGGACATCCAGAACCGTCTCGTAGATCCGGCGTTGTTCTGCGGTGAACTGGCCGTCGGCGGGCACGGTCCGCTGGACGTCGGCGGAGTAATGGTTGAACTCGGCCCCGGTGTCGAAGTGCACGAGCATCCCGGGGCGGATCCCGGCGTCGCCCTTCCGGGCCGCTTCCTCCTCCCGGGTGCTTTCCCACCGAAGGGGCGCATCGAGGTTGCTGGCCAGGGCCACGCCGGTGTGGAAGCCGAGTCCCGCCCCGTGGAGACGGTAGACGTAGTCCACCGTCTGCATCACCTCCAGCGTCGTGAGGTCGGGCCGCGCGACTTTCATCCCCTCCGTCAGGCCCTTTCCGGTGATTTCGATGGCCCGCCTGAGGTTCTTCAGCGCAAAATCGTCCAGCACCATGCGCAGTGGGTCCAGGAGGTCGCCCGCGTCCCGGAACACGATCTCCGACGTGGCCTCCTTCAGACGATCCAGGAAGGCAAGGCGGGGATTGGCAGGCTCGTTCAGGTTCGTGAACCGCGGGTAGTTCACGTAGAGCAGCTTCTCCTGGGGCCCCCACCCCCTGGCCAGGTCCGAAGCCACGGGCTTGAACCGAAGCTGGGTGATTCTCAGGTTCCGGTAGTCCGTGAGGGCACTGCTCAGATGCTCCAGGAAACGGTCTCTCGGATACACGTGTTCGATCCCCGACAGGCGACGGGCCTCGTCGGGATCCTCGTCGGTGTAGAGGATCTCCCGATACGTGTCGCCGTGGGGATTCAGGACCAGAACGGACCCCGGTGGTGGAGATTCGTAGATCCCCGTGAGAAACACGAAGTCGTGGTCCTCGGTATCGGCCACAAAAAACTCATAGAGGTTCGGCTGGGAACGGTCGGCGCTGGTGATGACGGCGAGTCCCCCGGCCATCCTGTCCATGAAGGCCGCCCGTCGGGCCATGGCCGCCTCCCGGTGACCCTCTCGGAACTCGAGGGACCCGATGGAGGTCTGGGCCTTTCCCCCCAGGGGCATCGCCAGGGCGGCGGCCAGGAGAGCCCCGGGCGCCAGGAGCAGGAAGCGAGGGAGGCGCCGGGCGGTCCGGCCTCCAGACGTGGGTGCTTCACAAAGAGTTTGGTCGGCTCTGCTCATGATTCCAGAGGGGGTAGGAGGTGGTCGGGTAGGGTGGGAATTTCTCCGGCGGGCCACGGGATCCCGGCCTCCGCCAGGGCCTCCCTCAGTCCCGGCAATTCGTTGTCGATCAGGGCCCGAAGGTCGGCCGTGAGCGCCGTCAGGTCCTCGTGGGCCCGCCGAGTCAGGCGCCGCTGATCCTCCGTGGGTGGTCCCGTCCAGGCCTCTGTAGTGCTGTAGAGGCGCCCCACCAGGGCACCAAGGGGGAGGACGGTTTCCTGTTGGGCGATTCCGCCGCCATCCGATCCAGACAACAGGACCCGGAGTCGCTGAGCGCCTGCGAGGACGGCCCGGGCGTTTCCGATCACCTGCGCCGGGACGTCGTCGTGCCCTGCAACGGCTTCCAGAACCACCTGGGCCTGGGCGGCCACGGTGTCGAGGACCGGTTCGGCGACGGCTGCGGCGCCCACGAGATCGGCCTGAAGGGAGAGGGTGCGATCCAGCGCCATCCGGCTTGCTGCGTCGACGGAGAGGGCCGGGTCCATCCGCACGGAGAGGGGCCTCGTGTACTCCCGCCCCCCCACCGTCAACCGCACCTGGTAGGTGCCAGGCAGGACGAACCTTCCTCTCGTACGCGGCAACGGCCGGCCGTCGGCCCCGGCGGGAGCTTCGTGGCGTAGATCCCAGATGCACCGGTGGCCTCCTGCCTCGGCGACGCCTGTCAGGACTTCCCGGACCACTCGGCCCGTGGCGTCCAATACCTCCATTCGAACCGGTCGGCCGACCGCAGCCTCACCGACCCAGTAGTCCAGGATGGCCCCTCGAGGCGGGTTCCGGGCGGTCCAATACGTGTCCCCCACCGACCCTCGTCCTCGGTTCGCATCCCGGATCTGGGTTGCTCTCCGAGGCACCGCCAGGTAGGCATCACCCGCCAGAACGTCGGAGGTGAGGCCCTCGAGGAGCCCCAGGTCGTCCAGAACCCAGAATCCCCGCCCGTGGGTCCCGAGAACGAGGTCATTGTCCCGGGGATGCACGACCATGCCGTGCACGGCCACGGTGGGGAGCCCCCGGCCCAACCGAATCCACTCTTCGCCACCGTGGATCGAGGCGAAGACGCCGAATTCCGTGCCCACGAAGATGAGGCTGCCGTTCCCTGGGTGAAGGGCCACGCTCCGGGTGGGTCCGAACTCGGGGAGGTTCCCCGTCACGTTCCGCCAGGTGGCTCCGAAGTCGTCGCTTCGGACCACGTACGGCCGGAAGATGTTGTCCTTGTGTCCATCGAACACCGCAAAAAGGGTCCCTTCCTCCGTCGAGGACCACGCCACCATGCCCACCTTCATCATCTCCGGAACCCCAGAAAATCGGTCCGTCTTCGCCCACGTAGCGCCGTCGTTCGTGGTCACCTGGACCAGTCCGTCGTCGGTTCCGACGGCTACGAGCCCCGGTCGAACGGAGGAAAGGGCCAGTGTAGACACATTCCCATAGAGGGCCGTGCTCGCATGGAGGTCCACCGCTTCGGCAGGTTGGATCCGCCCCTGCAAAGGGAGGGAGTCCCGACTGATCCGACGGGTCAGATCTGGGCTGACGACCTCCCAAGAATCCCCACGGTCCCGGCTCCTGAACAGGACGTTCGCGGCGAAGTAGAGGGTGCCGGAATGGTGAGGGGAGATGGCAAAGGGGGCACTCCAGTTCCAGCGGTAGGGGGGGACATCCTCATCCTGGGGCTGCCAGGGTTGGATCCGGCGGCGCTCGCCGGTCCGCCGGTCCAGGCGGTAGAGCACGCCGTACTGGGACTCGGAATAGATGATATCCGCATCCGTTGGGTCCACCTGGGAGTAGAATCCGTCCCCTCCCGCCGTGTAGGTCCAATCTTCGAAGGAGGTCCCCCGGGCGAATCGGGTCCCTACCGGTCCCCCCCAAGAACCGTTGTCCTGGGTTCCGCCGTAGACGTGGTAGAACGGTTCCTGCATGTCGACGGAAACGGTGTAGAGCTGCATGACCGGGAGGTTGGACTGCCAGAGCCACGACTCGCCCCGGTCCCGGGAGATGTAGATCCCACCATCGTTCCCTACCATGAGGTGGGACGGATCGTGGGGGTTCACCCAGAGCGTGTGGTGGTCCACGTGAACGGAGGAACCGACCAGGTCCCTGAACGTGCTCCCACCGTCATCCGATACGTAGAGAGGGGTCATGGGAA
>JASFRP010000463.1:0-4010 GCA_050114895.1 Gemmatimonadota bacterium | reverse complement strand
TGAAGGTCCGGTCGGACCTCGGATACCCGCCTTCCCGCGTCGAGGAATAGCCTCAGGTGGCGACGGATCTCCTGGCGCCTGGACCCGGGGAAGAGCCCCAGGACAGGCCGCTGAGGATCCAGGCCGTGGCGCCGGGCGAACTCCTCGATGTCGGGAATGGGGAGAGTGTCCTCCAGGAGCGGGTGGCCCACGAAGGTCACTTTGCCTCCGGCGTTCCGGAAGATCTCTTCCTCGAAGGGCAGGATCACCGCGATGCGATGGGCGTCCCGCGCAAGTCGTTCCGCCCGGTGCGCCTTCCAGGCCCACACCTGGGGAGCAATGTAGTAGAGTGTGGGAACGCCCAGATCACGGGCCATGCGGGTGATGCGGAGGTTGAAGCCCGGGTAGTCGATGGGGATGAGCAGATCCACTCCCTCGTTCCTCAGGAGGGCCTTGATTCGTCTCTCCAGCTTCCAGAAGAAGGGGAGGTGCCGAACGACCTCGGCGAAGCCCATCACCGCCAGCTGATCCAGCCCGGCCAGGAGATCCACACCTTCCCTGGCCATGCGATCTCCCCCAAGGCCCACCAACCTGGCATCGGGCCACCGGCGCCGCAGGCCTCTTGCTACTCCTGCTCCATGGAGGTCTCCGGAGGCCTCCCCGGCCAGCATCAGGATGACCGGTCGCCCCGGCATGCTCACCTCCCAATCAGAAGCGGTAGCCCAGGTACCAGATGATCAGAATCACCAGTGCCAGAAGTAGAAGCAGGACCCTGGGTGACTTCCCTTTCTGGGTGTCGATCCACTCCCGCTTCCGCTTACGCCGGACGCGAATGAGAGACATGGGATCGGATCCTTTCCTCAATGGAAAGAGTGACGGCAAGGGCCTCTCTGCCGTCTCTCCCTGAAACGGCGGGGCTCCCCCGACCGAGACAAGCCTCCCTGAAATTCTCCAGTTCCCGCCTCAATGGCTCCACCAGCCCTCCGGACAGCGGGATCCGCTCCACGAGGGCGTCCATCCCTCCTTCGGGTATGGTGGGTGCAGTCCCGGAGCCCTGAACGGCGATGGGCAACTCCTGTTTGAGGCGCAAGAACTCCCCGGTTCCCTCCGCGAGGTTGAGGCTGAGGTACCCCGACCGCTGGAAGATCCGGAGCTTTCTCATACGCTCGATGGAGACGCGGCTTGCGGTCAGATTCGCTACCGCTCCCCCCTGGAAGGTGAGTCGAGCGTTGGCGATGTCCACATTCGCGGTCAGCACGGGGAGGCCCGCCGCGGCGATTTCTCGGATTGGCTCCCGGACCAGGGCCTGCACCAGGTCGACATCGTGGATCATGAGGTCCAGGACCACGGCCACATCAGTACTCCTGGGCACAAAGGGCGCGATCCGGTGGGATTCGATGAAGAGGGGACGCTCTAGATACTCCTCGGCGGCCTGAAGCGCGGCGTTGAACCGCTCCACGTGGCCGATCTGAAGGACCGCACCGCTGCTGGCGGCCGCGGCCAGGATTCGGTCCGCTGCATCCAGATCCGGCGCCATGGGCTTCTCCACCATGACGTGGATCCCTCGGCCGAGGGCCGCTGTCGCCACCGACTCATGGTCGGCTGTCGGGACCGCCACCACCACCGCATCGACGTGGTCCAGCAGGGCGTCGAGGTCGTCGAACGCCCTCACCTCCAGCTCACGGGACACCTCCAGGGACCGCTCCGGCCTGACGTCGAAGATCCCCGCCATCTGGACCTCCGGCACGTCCCGGAGGATCCGGGCATGATGGAAGCCCAGACTTCCCGTCCCGACCACGCCGGTTCGGAGGAGCCCGTCGCCGCCTTTCATCAAGTCGTGACTCCGCGTTCGCTCTCCCTGATGAAAGAGATGAAGTGGAGCACTTCCGGAAGGTCCTCGCACTCGGCGAGGGCCTGGTCGAGAGCCTGACTCAGAGGGAGGTTCGACTGGAAGATGATGCGGTACGCTCGCTTCAAGGAGCGCCGCACCTCCTGGGAGAATCCCCTCCGATCGAGACCGACACTGTTGAGCCCGTAGAGCTTGATTGGGCTGCCGGCGGCCTTGGTGTACGGGGGAACATCCTGGGAGGTCCGGGAGGCCCCCCCCACGAAGGCATGGGCCCCGATGCGGACGAACTGATGGATGGCCGTCAATCCCCCGACGATGGCCCAGTCCTCGATGAAGACGTGCCCGGCCATGTTTACGGCGTTTGCCAGGACGACGTTGTTTCCGATCTGGCAGTCGTGAGCTACGTGGGAGTAGGCCATGAGGAGACAGTCGTCTCCCACGGTGGTCTGCTCCAGGTCAGCCGTGCCCCTGTTCAAGGTGGCGTATTCCCGAATGACGGTGCGGTCGCCCACCACCAGGGTCGTATCCTCTCCACGGTACTTGAGGTCCTGGGGGTCTGTGCCCAGGACGGCACCCTGGTGGATCTGGCAGTCGGCTCCGATGGTCGTGTCCCGATCGACGAGAACGTGGGACCGGATCTCCGTTCCATCGCCGATTCGCACCCTGGGACCGATGATCGACCACGGACCCACCACCACTCCCTGTCCGAGCTCCGCATCGTCATCAACAATCGCCGACGGATGGATGCGGGTCTCCAGATCCTTTTCTGTCCCCACCGTTGGGTCGTTCATCGCTCCACGATCCGGGCCATGAGATCGGCCTCTGCCACGACTTGTCCGTCCACAGTTCCCCTTCCCTTCATCTTGCACACGTGCCGCCGGAACTGGACCATCTCCAGTTCGAAGACGATCTGATCTCCGGGGACAACCGGCCGGCGCCATTTCACGTTGTCCAGAGCCATGAAATAGACCACGTAGTCCTCGGGCTTCTCCACCGCGTCCATGAGGAGGAGCCCCCCGACCTGACCCATGGCCTCGATGATGAGGACCCCCGGCATGATGGGGTGTCCGGGAAAGTGCCCCTGAAAGAACGGCTCGTTGATAGTGACGTTCTTCATCCCCACGATTCGCTTCCCGGACTCTACCTCCACGATTCGGTCTACGAGAAGCATCGGGAAACGGTGGGGGAGGTACTGCATGATCTGTTCGGCGTTGACGATCGCTTCTCCGTTGGCCCGGCCTGCAGCTCGCTTGAGGGCTTTCGCCAACTCCACGTTTCCTCTATGGCTGGGGCGCTCGGCAACGATATGGAGGTCCAGGGACGCGCCCAGGAGGGCCAGGTCCCCTACCATGTCCCCCACCTTGTGCCGGAGGAACTCGTCCGGGAACCGGAGTTCCCCGTTCATGACGCCGCCCTCATCGAGGACCACGGTGTTCTCGAGGGACGCGCCTCTGGCCAGCCCTCTGGCGTGGAGCGCATCGGCATCCGCCTTGAAACCGAAGGTTCGAGCCGGAGCGATCTCCCGGTTGAAAGACTCTTCTCCGAAGAAGAACGTCCCGAACTGGCGGCCGATGGCCCCGTGTTCGAATTCGATGGTAGCCGACACCCTCAAACCGTCTCCGGGCGCCGCAACGTAGAACTCTCCGGAGGGAAGCCTGACGGTCACCGTCTCGGTGATCTTAAGGTGGTGCCGGGGCGCACCCTGGTCCGTCGTTCCCACCTCGTCCAGAACCCGCAGGTATCCCTGGAAGCTCCCGTCAAGAATGGGTGGCTCCGGCCCGGAGAGCTCCAGCACGACGTTGTCGATCCCCCGGGCCGCCAGGGCTGCCATAACGTGCTCCACCGTCATGACCTTGGCTTCACCCTCTCCCAGACTCGTGCCCAGCTCCGTGCCACAGACGTGGTCCAGGTCCACCGGGATCTCCGGGCTTCCCTCGAGGTCGGTTCGTCGGAAAAGGACTCCGGTGTCCACCTCTCCAGGAAGGAAGGTGAGCCTGGCGGGAGCCCCGGAATGCACCCCGATCCCCTCCACCGACACCGCCTTCGATATAGTCTTCTGACTGCCGTGGCTCATCGGCCAAAGCCCCATTTCTTGCCGTGTCGTCGGTTTGGGGGACCGAGGCGGGGGTGCACTCACCCCCACAGCCCTCAAAACCCGCGTATGCGTGCCTGAGATGAACCG
>JASFRP010000462.1:0-4011 GCA_050114895.1 Gemmatimonadota bacterium | reverse complement strand
GAGACGGGCCCCTTGCGGGGGAGTCGGAGGATTTCGGGCTCGTGTCGCTCATATGAATACGCTCAACATTCCGGGGATTCTCCACCATGGATGGGGGAAACCTGGGCCACCTATCCGTTCCCCGGCAAGCCGGGGGTGCATTTCGGTACGGCTCTCGTGGGGCTCGGCTCCCTCCTCTATTCCTTCAGACCAATGGCGTGGAGGGCTGCCTCTCGCATCTCCGCTCTCAGTTCCCGGAGGACCCCGTCCATGCCTGGCTCGGCAATGAGGTTCCGCATCTCGAGGGGATCCTCCTGGAGATCGTACAGCTCGCCCTCCTCCGGATGGTGCACCCAGTGGACGTATTTGTAGCGTCGCGTCCGGATGGCCCGGTAATCCATGTCCACCAGCCACGGGAAGGGGTTTTCGTAGGTGAAGAACTCCACGAAGACGGATCCTCGGCCGGTTTCGGTCCTGTCCAGGAGCAGGGGCACGAAGGACCGGCCCTGGATGTGGTCGCCTATGGGAGCTCCGGCCAGCTCCAGCATGCTGGGGGCCAGGTCCACGGAAGAAACCAGCCCGTCTATCGTGGACCCCGGTTCCGCCACCGGAGGGAACCGGAGTATGAGGGGCGAGCGTATGGATTCTTCGTAGGGCAGGCGCCGTTCGAGGGAGAGGTTGTGCTCTCCGTAGAAAAAGCCGTTGTCGCTGGTGAAGAGGATGACCGTATCATCCAGGATGCCCAGGTCTTCCAGGGCCGCCACCATGCGTCCCACCCCGTCGTCCACAGCCAGGATCATCTCCTCGCGTCGCCGGATCGTCTCTTCTCGGGTCCCGGGATCCAGTTCCTCCTCCCCGAAGATCTCCATGATCTCATCGGAATACTTGACCTCGAGGGCCCTCCGGAGGGCTGGCTTCCCAACCAGCTCCTCAGGGGAGGAGACCGCGTTGCCCCTTCGAGGGAACACTCTGTCCTCGTACCGACCCAGATGCCGGGGGGCGGGATTGTATCTCGCGGGAACGCTGAGATCCACCGAGCCATCATCCAGCTGGACGGCGTCCGGGTGGATGGCTTTGTGGCCGATGTAGAGGAAGAAGGGAGCGTCCCGCTCCTGGCGGATAAAGGCCACCGCCCGGTCCGTGATGACGTCGGTGATGTAGCCGTGATACGTCCGGATCGCTCCATCTTCGAAGAACTCCGGGTCTCGGGTACGACCCTGGCCGGGGATGGCCATCCAGGTGTCGAAGCCGGGTCGTGGAGTCGGGTCATTCCCCATGTGCCACTTCCCCAGGAAGGCCGTCTGATAGCCGTCGTCGTGGAGGGTGATGGGGAAGGTCTCCAACTGGTGGCTCATCCGATTTCGGGCCACATTGTCGATGATCCCGTGCCGGGAGGGGTATTGCCCGGTGAGGATGCAGGCCCGATTCGGTGAGCAGAGAGGGACGGCGTGGAACGCGTTCGTGAAGTACGCGCCGTCCTGGGCCAGGGCGTCGATGTGGGGCGTCTCCAGGTATGGGTGCCCCGCCACCCCCAGCTCATCCCACCTGAGATCGTCCACTACGATCACGATGATATTGGGGCGTTCCTCTCGGGCTACCGTGTAGATCTCTTCACCGTCCGAGGCTGGGACCCGAGGTGGGGAGCAGGAGAAAAGGGCCACCAGCAAAGCGGAGACCAGGACGAGACGGAACATCGGGCCAGTCGCCTCCTTTCGCGATCTTTGACGCTTCGGGGATGGTGATGCTGCAGGAGTGAATGCACTCCTGCAGCCAGACGGGATCAGGCCTGAGCCTCTCTCCTGGCCTTCGCCTTTCGCTTCTTCTCCTTTTTCGGCCTGGTCTTCCCGAAGGTGCTCCGGAAACGTTTCCCTTTCCGGGTCTTCTTGTCTCCCTTACCCATGACGTTCTCCTCTCTCCTCCTGTGCGCTCACACTGCCCGGCTCACAACCCGGGACTGGGTGAACTGGCGATGACCGTCGCGGCCCTTGTGGAAACCGTACCCACTCTCCCTTGCCCCGACCCAGGGCGTCCCCGGAGCGCCGCCGCACGCCCGGTTGATCCCCACCATTCCCGCATTCAGTTGGCGCGCGATGCGCTCTGCCCGTTTCTCGTCTCCTCCGAAAACCACGGCACCCAGCCCGAAAGGAGATGCGTTCGCCTTCCCCACGGCTTCCTCCTCGGACCCAAACCTCGCAACACAGACCACCGGCCCAAAGGTTTCTTCCTTCGCGATGGACACGGTATCGGGGACATCCACCAGGACCGTGGGCGAGATGAAGGGAGCCTGATCCTGGACACCCCCCACCAGCACCCTGGCTCCGTTCTGGACGGCGTCCCGCACCTGACCGATCACGTGCTCTCGCTGTCGGGCGTTGACCATGGGACCGATGATGGTGGCTTTCTCCAACCCGTCCCCCACCACCGCCTTCTCGGCTTCCCCGGCCAGGAGTTCGAGAAACTCCTCCGCGACCCGGTCCTGCACGAGGATCCGTTCGGTGCTCACGCAGACCTGGCCCGCGTTTCGGAACCCATTCCAGGCGGCGAAGCGTGCGGCATCCACCAGATCCGCATCCTCCAACACGATCATGGGATCCTTCCCGCCCAGCTCCAGGATGACCCGCCTCAGGCTGGTCGCGGTGGAACGCAGGATTTCCTTTCCCACCTCCCTGGACCCGGTAAACGCCACCAGATCCACCTCGCTCTGCACGAGAGCCCTTCCCTGCTCGTCGGCTCCGTGGACGGTGATGAGAACGTCGGGGGGAAGGTCTTCTCCGAGAATGTCGGCGTAGGCCTGGCCACAAAGAGGCGTCTCCTCGGAGGGCTTGAAGACCACCGTGTTTCCCGCGGCCAGGGCAGGTAGGACCATCCAGTGAGGCATCGCCACCGGGAAGTTCCAGGGTGTGATGGCAGCGCAGATGCCCAGGGGATCCCGGTAGATGACGGAGTGGATATTGCCGGCCTGGACCTTCTCGGGCTCGAGGGCCTCGGCGATCTGCTCCAGCTCGGACTCGATTCCAGCTCCGATGCCCCGGGCTTCCCCAAGGGACTCTCGGATCGGCTTTCCCATTTCCCGGGTGATAAGGTGGGCGAGCTCCTCCGCCCGTTCCTTGAACCGGGGAGCCGCGCCGGCGAGAAGCTCGGCCCGTTTCCCGACTCCAAGGCTGCCCCAGGCGGGTTGAGCCCTTCGGGCCCTCCCCACGACGCGGGGCATCTCCCCGGGGGGGGTCACCTCCACGGTGCCCACGATTTCACCGTTCAGTGGATTGTATGAGTTCATCGTATCCCTTTCATTCCTCGATTCCGAGGATACCTGGCCAGCCTCTTCCTCGCCAGCGCCACCGGAGGGTGAGGGTTCGGGCCGGCAAGGGTCGCCTTCGCATATCCCTCCAGCGACTCACGGCGGGGATCCTGGAGAGTCCCGTTCGGCCGGGGTGTTTCCCGACGTCCAGACCTGCCCTGGAGCGGATCGGAGGCGTTCATCGATCCGGCTCAAGAGCCTCTCTTCGAGAGCTTCGTCGATCATCCTCCGTGCGGGTTCGTCAAAGACATCCTTGTACTTCGATGCGGCCGGGTGGAGAGGGCCCCTTCGAGGAGCCTTCCAGACTTCATCCTCCAGAACGAATCCGGTCTTCCCGCCCGCCTCCAACATCTCCTCCTGGAAATCGATCCCGAGGCGCGCACAGATCGCCCGCAGCGTTTCTCTCGGATGGGCCGCCAGGCGCTCATACCGGAGGACCAGGTGACCGGGGTCCTCCATGGCGGCGGCGGTAGCACGAATGGAGCGATTCCACTGCCGCACTCCGTAGGCGGGGTCCTCCTGTCCCCTGAATCGCTCGGGGTGTCTCCGAGCTCTGTCCACGATGGAGGCGACTACGTCGGTACCGCTCCGGACCAGATGGATGAAGATGGAGGCCGGGACCATGCGCCGGATGCGGGAAGCGTGAAGGACATGGCGGGGTGTCTTCTCCAGCCAGATGTCTTTTCCTTCCGCCAGGGTCAGGAGGTCGAGGAACCGTACGACATCCTGGATAG
>JASFRP010000461.1:0-4012 GCA_050114895.1 Gemmatimonadota bacterium | reverse complement strand
ACCATGAGGTGGGACGGATCGTGGGGGTTCACCCAGAGCGTGTGGTGGTCCACGTGAACGGAGGAACCGACCAGGTCCCTGAACGTGCTCCCACCGTCATCCGATACGTAGAGAGGGGTCATGGGAACGTAGAGCCGATCGGGATTTTCGGGGTCGCAAACCAGCTCCCCATAGTACCAGTGACTCTGGATCGAACGGTTTCGCCGTTCCCAGTGGACGCCCCCGTCCGTGGACCGGAAGATCCCCCCGTCCGGCCCGACGGCGCCGGCATAGAGAATCTCCGGAGAGCCCGGGCAGTAGGTGATGCCGATCCGTCCCAAATTCCCCGAGGCAAATCCCCCCTCTACCTTGCTCCAGCTCCCTCCGCCATCCGTGCTCCGGAAGAGGCCGCTTTCGGGCCCTCCACCCAACATGCTCCACTGGCGGCGTTCCCGCTGGAAGGTAGCTGCGAAGAGGATGTCGGGGTTGCGGGGATCCATCACCACCTCCACTACCCCCGTGTACTCGCTGGGCCCCAGCACCTTGGTCCAGTGGGAGCCTCCATCGGTGGTCTTGTAGAGTCCCCGTTCAGGATTCGGGCCCCAGAGGGATCCCAGGGCTGCCACGAAGACGACATCCGGGTTGGTGGGGTGGATCAGAATTCGGCCGACATGACGGCTCTCGGCCAACCCCATGTGCTCCCAGGACTCGCCTCCGTCCAGGGAGCGATAGACTCCATCTCCGAAGGAAGAAGATCGGACGCTGTTTTGCTCTCCCGTGCCCACCCACACCACATCGGGGTCGGAAGGATCCAGCGTGATGGCCCCCAACGACACCGACCCCTCCTCGGAGAAGACCGGGCGCCAGCTCGTGCCGCCGTTCTCCGTCTTCCATGCTCCGCCGGAAGCGGTTGCGGTGTAGATCAAGTCGGGATTGGCGGGATGAACGGCAAAGGCGGTGATCCTCCCGCTCGTCACCGCCGGCCCCAGCTCCCGCCAATGGTAAAGCTGGAGATCGGTGGGGGTGAGGGCGACGGCTTGGCTCTGGGCTGCGGCAGGGAGGCCATGGGAGACGGTGAGGAGCAGGAGCGCGAGGCCGCACCGCACGCCCCGGTGGCGGAACCGGACCCTCCGGGTTTCCCGATTCATGGATTCGAGCGCTCCGGGGTAGACACGGGTTGGGTGACTTCCGACGACATGGGAGGAACATGCCCCTGCGCTGAAGGACCGGGCAAGGCGTAGGGGAGCCATCAATGGTGGGTAGCCAAAACCACATCGGCCCCGAGATCGCTGGGTTCCCAGGCACTCGGTGAAAGCCGGCGGACATGAGGTATGGATCAGGCCCAGGGCTCCGGGTCGTAGGTCTCGAAGGCCCTCAAGGTGAGGGAGCACACCGGCCTGGAACCTTGAACCGACGCCGTCCCCACCTCATCCCCCCACGAGACACCCTGAGGTGCCTACAACGCCTTCGGTGCGGGCGCTGCCCTGTTGGGTTCTTGGGGCCTTTCGGCGGCAGGACTCGCGGGCAACCCCGTAGCAGGGATCTCCCGGAGTCCTGTGGCCCCGGAGCCCACCCCGGCGTCATCTTGCTTCCACGTGACTCGTTCCCGAACCGATCCTCAAGGGACTCCCATGCGTAGACTCCTCGTGCCCCTCCTCCTGCTCCTGCTGATCCTGCCGGACTCGGCAGCCACCCAGGAGGAGCCCCTCATCGTCTTCGATCATTACCACACGTTGGCCGAGATCCAGACATACCTTCAGGCTGTTTCCCACCGTTTCCCGGAGCTCGTGACCCTCCATGAGATCGGGCGCAGCCGAGAGGACCGGCCCATCTGGGCCGTGGACGTCAACAATCCAGACACGGGACCTGCCCGCGAGAAGCCCGGGTTCTACGTGGATGGGAACATCCATGGCGGGGAGCTCCTGGGGGGAGAGGGGGCACTGGCTTTCCTGGATCGATTGCTGACCGAGTATGGGCAAGATCCCGAGATCACTGAGCTCGTGGACACGAGAGCGTTCTACGTAGTCCCCATCGTGAACCCCGACGGCCGGGCCATCTCGGTGGACACGCCCGAGAATCACCGATGGAACGTCCGGCCTGTCGATGAGGACGGTGACGGGCGGGTGGATGAGGACCCGCCCGAGGACCTGGACGGAGACGGCCGCATTCTCCAGATGCGCATTCCGGATCCGGACGGAGGCTGGGTCATCGACGACGCAGATCCCCGAAGGATGGTGAGGGTGCGGGGAGAGGCCGGTGGGCGGCCCCGGTTCCGGGTCGTGGAAGAAGGGATCGACAACGACGAAGACGGCAGAATGAACGAGGACCGGATCGGGGGCGTGGATCTGAACCGGAACTTCCCGGCCAACTGGAGCGCCGCTCAAAGAGCATCAGGGCCCTTCCCGCTTTCCGAGCCCGAAACCCATGCTCTCCTGGCCTACATCACCGACCGACAAAACATCGCAGCCGTTCACACCTTCCACACCAGCGGTGGCCTCATCCTGCGGTTTCCGACCCTGGCCGACCAGGACTTCCAGTTCCCACGCGAGGACATCGAAGAGTACAGGGGAATCGCCGAGGACGGCGTCGCGCTGACGGGATACCAGAACTTCGCCGTGGAAAAGAAGCCCATCGTCGACCTCATGAGCCCGGGTCATGGCGTCTTCAACGACTGGGCTTCGAAGGAGTTCGGAGTCCTGGCTATCACCACCGAGATGTGGGCCCACGCCATGGGCGAAGGCGAGGACGCCCTCTTTCAATGGAACGACGAAGTGCTGGACGGACGGGGGTTCATCGACTGGTATCCGTTCCAGCACCCCCGGTTGGGTCCTGTCGAGTTGGGGGGGTGGGACCGCTGGTCCACCTCGAACCCTCCCGAGTACCTCATGGCCGGCGAGCTGGAACGGAATGTGGACTGGGTCCTCACCTTCGCTCAGAAGACTCCCTGGGTGGCCATTCTGGAAGCCACAGCAGACCGGAATCCCGGAGAGGAGGTCATTCACCTCCATGCCACGGTGGCCAATGTCGGTTGGGCTGCCACGGCCACGCGCCATGCACAGGAGACTCTCCACACCGCCAAGCCGGTCCGGGTCAGCGTGGAGCTGGACAACGCCCGGCTGTTGGAGGGAGAGGAACCCGCCGAGCTAGGGGTGCTTCCCGGGACCCACGGCGGAGCCCCTCACGTCGTGGAGGTGTCCTGGGCGCTGGAAGCGATGGACGCCACCCGCCCCGTCAACGTGACCGTTGTGATCTCATCGGAGAAGGCTGGAACGGCCAGGCGGACGGTGACCATCCAGCCGGATGGCTCCATCCCCTCGTAGCCTCTGTCTAAGGTCTCGACCTGATTCATCCAAGAAACGATGCTGCCGGGCTCCGGTGGAATCCGGAACGCTGGTCGACATCCCTTTGGCGCGGCTCCCGGAGGAAGTGTAGCTTTTCGCTCATGACCCACCGGAGAGGCCGAGACTCCACCCTCAGGGTGGCCTTCTTTGTCCAGGGAGAGGGGCGGGGTCATATGACCCAGGCCCTGGCCATGAAGCGGATCCTGGAGGCCAGCGGCCACCAGGTGGTGGCTGTCTTCATGGGCGAGAATCCCCACCGCCCCCTTCCGCCTTTCGTGAGGGAAGAGCTCGCGGGGCTCCTCTTCACCTACCCTACCCCAGCCTTCACAGTGGACAGGAACCGCAAAGGTGTACTCCCCTGGTCAACCGTCTTTCGAGCCATTGCGAAGATCCCTCGGTATTGGGCGGTGGGGCCGGAGATTCACCGGCGGATGCGGGAGACCAGCCCGCATCTGATCCTGAATTTCTATGACCTCCTGGGAGGTCTCTACGTTTTCATCTACCGACCTGGGATCCCAGTGGTGGCCGTGGGGCATCAATTCCTTTTCTTCCACCCCGAGTTCCCCACGGGGCGGGAGAACTGGTGGGACATTCAGGCCATCAAATGGAACACCCTCCTGACGGCCCTGGGCGCTCGACTTCGTCTGGCTCTCTCCTTCACTGCCCTCCCGGACCTTCCCCATCGGCGGATC
>JASFRP010000460.1:0-4017 GCA_050114895.1 Gemmatimonadota bacterium | reverse complement strand
TCCTCAGAGCCCCACCTTCGGCAGCACGCGGAAGATCCCCCGCATGGCCCCGGCGGCCACGACCAGGCACACCAGCCCCGGGAAGATCTCCCCATAGAGGAGGAACCCCGTCCCGAAGAGGGCCCCGTAGACCGCGGCCAGGCCCAGGAACCACCCAAGGAACCCAGCGGCGACGCCACCCGATTCCGGGCCCGGATCCTGGGGCCCCAGCGCAAGGACCTTCCGCCATCCCTTTCCGAAGGGTCGGAGGTGGTCATAGAAGCTCCGAAGGGTGGACTCCGCCGCCGGTGGGGTGAGGAGGGTCACGCTGAGCCAACCCACCGTCGTGATGGCCACTCCGGCCACCAGCTGCGCCGATGCGCTCCAATCGGGAACCGGCCAGGTGAGAGCGAACCTCACCCCCCCCAACCCCAGAGAGATCCCACCCAGGAAGTACAGGGCCACGCAGAAGGAGACGACCATGGCCGCCACCTCGCTCCAGGCATTGATGCGCCACCAGAACCACCGGAGGAGGAAGACCAACCCGGTGCCCGCACCGATCTGGAGGAGGATCTGGAAAGCCTGGAGTGCATTCTCCAGCCAGAGGGCGACGATGCTGGCCAGGACGATGAGGCCCACCGTGGTGATCCGTCCCGCCATCACGTAGTGCCGGTCCTCCTCGTGGGGGTTTACGAACCGGCGGTAGAAGTCGTCCACCACGTAGGAGGCGCCCCAATTCAGGTGGGTGCTGATGGTGGACATGTACGCGGCGGCGAGGGAGGCCACCACCATCCCCAACAACCCGTGGGGGAGGAAGACCAGCATGGCCGGATAGGCCAGATCGTGCCTCACGATGGAGGGGTCCAGATGGGGGAAGGCGGTCTGGATGGACTCCAGGGAGGGGTAGACCAGGAGAGAGGCCAGAGCCACCAGGACCCAGGGCCAGGGCCGTAGAGCGTAGTGGGCCACGTTGAACCACAGGGTGGCCCCCATGGCCTCCTTCTCGCTTCGGGCCGCCAGCATGCGCTGGGCCACGTACCCACCTCCCCCCGGCTCTGCCCCGGGGTACCACGTGCTCCACCACTGCACCGCCACGGGAACGATGAAGACCGCCGCAGCCGTTCTCCAATCCGTGAAGTCCGGGAGAAACGAGAGCTTCCCCTGCAGCTCCGGCGCCGTGATGAGCCCGGCCAGCCCCCCCACCTCCGGTTGGATGACAGCGTAGTAGGCCGCGGCGACAGACCCCACCATGGCGATGACGAAGAGCATGAGGTCCGTCACAACGACTCCCCAGAGACCCGAAGTGGCCGAGTAAAGAACCGTGACGGTCCCCGCCAGAAGAACCACCTCGTACTTCCCCACCCCCAGCAACACGCCGCCGATCTTGATGGCCGCCAGCGTCACGGTGGCCATGATCATGACGTTGAAGAAGACCCCCAGATACAGGGACCGGAACCCTCGGAGGAACGCCGCGGGGGCTCCGGAATACCTGAGCTCGTAGAAGGCCATGTCCGTGAGGGCCCCGGAGCGCCGCCACAGCTTCGCGTAGAAGAAGACGGTGCACATCCCGGTGATGACGAACGCCCACCAGAGCCAGTTCTGGCTCACGCCTCCGGTACGAACCATGTCCGTGACCAGATTGGGCGTATCGGTGGAGAAGGTCGTTGCCACCATGGAGGTCCCCAGGAGCCACCAGGGCAGCTTCCTTCCTGCCAGGAAGTACTCGTCGGTTCCCTCCCCGGCCCGGCGGGCGAAGAAGAGCCCCACTGCGAGGACGATGGCTCCATACGCCACCACCACCAGCCAGTCCGGCGTGGTCAGCTGCATGCGATCACCTCGAAGAAGATGTCAGGAAGACGGCGAGGATCCGGCGAGGGCATTCCGCGCCCCGAAGCGGAGGCTCGTCGTGGCAGGGGCCCCCTCACTCCGCGCCGGCCCCCTCCGCCGGCGCCCAGAGAGGATCGGGGTAGAGCCCCTCCTGCACCAGCTCCCGGATGCCTCCGGCCGCCCACTCCCAGTCCTGAGGGTGGGTGATCCCCAGGAAGGGGTCATGGGTCCGAAGAATCCATACCCGGGCCTCTCCCCCCGCGACGAGACGGTTGACCTGCGTCGGGATCAGGAACTCGGGTTCCGGGGCCGGTTCCTGGCCTCCTTCGCCGGAGTCCACTCCCCCGGATACGGCTGTCACCTCCCCCAGGAACTCCTGGAAACCGCGCTCCAAGAAGGGGAAGATCTCCGGGGTGAAGATCCAGAAGTTGGTGGAGGTGGGCTCCTGTCCCGTGAGGAGTAGTTCTTCTCCCGACACCGAGGTTCCCGCTATGGCTGACCCGACCCTCCTCACCCCGAAGACCTCTTCCACGCTCTCCAGCCACCCCCGGCGATCCACCGTGCAGACTCCTCGCGTCACCCCGCCGTGGCGCGTCAGGGTGTCCTCCAGCGTATAGGCGACGAGGCCGAATCCGGGGGGATCCCCGGGGTCCCGCCGCAGGTCCCTCCCCAGGAGCGAGAGCCCCTGGGAGAAGGCCGCCGGCCCGTAGAGATCGTCGGCGTTCAGAAGCACGAAGGGGTCCTGCAGGAGGTCCCGCGCCGTGAGGATCGCATGGGCCGTGCCCCATGGTTTCCGTCTCCTCGCCAGGGCACTCGCCAGGGACGGGTCCCCTTCCTTGCCCGGCGGAAGGCCCGGGAGGTCCTCCAGCCTCTGGTGGTGAAACACGACCTCGAGGTCGTCGGGCCAGGAAGGGTCGATGTGGGCCCGAAACGCCTCCTCGAGCTCCTCACGGATGATCAGGACGACCCTGGAAAACCCGGCCCGGTGGGCATCGAAGGCGGCGTAGTCCAAAAGGGCTTCCCCCTTCGGGCCCACGGCCTCGAGCTGTTTCAGCCGACCGTACCGGGTGGACATCCCCGCTGCGAGCAGAACCATTGTGGGATTCATGGCCCCTACGGTAGTGAATCCAGCCGTTTTCCGCACCACTTTGCGGGAACTCAGGGGATGAAGAGAGGGCCACCGTTCCCGTCGCGTGCGGACCCCGGGGTACTGCACTACGGACCCTCAGGGGCTAAGTTCTCTGAGCTCGCTCGCCCTCGTGGCCCGCCGCCACGCCGGATCCCGGCTCTATCCTCCCTCGGAAGAGGGAAAGTCACCGAAGCTCATGCTCACCCGGCCGTCGCTTACCGTCATCCTCGTCCTGGCCCACCTGCTGGGCCCCTCCGAAGGCCACGCCCAGACCGGGCCGGTGATGCACCTGGAAGGAGAGATTCGGCCTCGAGCCGTGAGCCGTGAGCCGGTAGCGGGTGGGTGGGACCACATGACCTCCATGCGGACCCGGATCGGGGTTCGAGGCGACATGGAGAGGGAGCTGGGTTTCTTCATCCAGATCCAGGACGTGCGAGCCTGGGGAGAGGAGGTCACCGTCCGGGACGCCTCCGCCGATGCCCTGGATCTCCATCAGGCTTACCTGGATGTGGGAAATCTCCCGGGGGTCGGGGGAATGATCCGGGTGGGGAGGCAGGAGGTGGCTGTGGGGGAGAGTCGACTCGTCGGGGCACCGGACTGGGGCCAGGCCGGGCAGGCCTTCGATGGCATGCGCTGGATTCGCCCCACGAGGGAGGGAAGCCTCGAGCTCATCATGCTGCAGTTGAAGGAAGACTCTTCTCCAGCCCACGAGGAGAACGCGGGACTCCTGACGGCTTCCTTCCGTAGACGCCTGCGGGAGGGAGAGGAAGGCCAGATCTATCTCGTTCACGACCGGGATTACGACTCGGTGGGGGTTCGCCGGATCTCCGTGGGGGGGATCTGGAAGAAGAGAACTGGGCCGTATGCCTTCCGCCTCCAGGGAATCTACCAGGCCGGGGAACGGGAGACCGCGGATGTGGAAGCCTACCTCCTGGCCGCCAGTGGAACCCTCGAGGTCCTGAGCGGGCAGGGTTCCCTCACCCTCTGGTACGATCGGCTTTCCGGAGACTCGAACCCCGAGGACGGCGTCGCACGGGCTTTTTCCACCCTCTTCGGCGCCGGGAACCGCTTCTACGGGCGGG
>JASFRP010000459.1:0-4028 GCA_050114895.1 Gemmatimonadota bacterium | reverse complement strand
GACTGGAGCCTCCGGGTGTCTCTCAATGCCATGGACGACCTGTCAGAAGACTTGACTCCGCAAGCCGCAGCGTCCCTCCGGCGGCTCCTGCCCCGCATCGAAGCCAGGTTCGGGAAGGAGGCCGAGCCGGTGGAGTGGAAGGCGTATCTGGACCGTCTGGGAGCGCACTTTCCTCGCCTCTTCTCCCAGCTTCACGCCCTCTATGGTCACCACTACGACTTCTTCTATCACCTGGAGAGCATTCTGGCCTCCACCACGGAGATGTGGCTACGGAGGCCCCGGGAGCTCAGGGCGCTGGACGGCCTGCGGGAGGCCGACCCCCACTGGTACGAGTCCAACCGGATGGTGGGTGCCATGTGCTACGTGGACCTCTTCGCGGGAAACCTCGAGGGGGTGAGGGAGAAGATTCCCTACCTGGCGGAGATGGGGATCACCGCCCTCCACCTCATGCCCCTGTTCAGAGTTCCGGTTGGAGACAACGACGGGGGATATGCCGTCAGCGACTATCGGGAGGTGGAACCGTCCCTGGGCACCATGGACCAGCTCCAGGAGCTCGCCACGGACCTTCGCCACCGGGGAATCTCCCTGATCCTGGACTTCGTCTTCAATCACACCTCCGACGAGCACGAATGGGCGAGACGTGCCCTTGCCGGCGAGGAGGAGTACCAGGCGTACTACTACCTCTTCCCGGACCGAACGATGCCCGACGCGTTCGAAAGGAACATGCCGGAGGTCTTCACGGAGGATCACCCCGGGGCCTTCACCTATCAGACCCGTCTGAAGAAGTGGGTGTGGACCACTTTCCACACGTATCAGTGGGACCTCAACTACCAGAACCCCGAGGTCTTCAACCGCATGGTGGAGGAGATGCTCTTCCTCACCAACCGGGGGGTGGAGATTCTGCGTCTCGACGCCGTGGCCTTCCTGTGGAAACGTCTGGGAACGAACTGCCAGAATCTCCCGGAGGCCCACCGGATCATCCAGGCGTTCAACGCCGTTGCCGCCATCGCTGCCCCGGCCACCGTCCTCCTCTCCGAAGCCATCGTGCATCCCGACGAGGTCAGCCGGTACATCAGCCGCCAGGAGTGCCCCCTCTCCTACAATCCGCAGCTCATGGCCCTTCTCTGGGACGCTCTGGCCACCAGGGACGTGAGGGTGCTTCGAAGCGCCCTGGCGAGCCGGATGAATCTGCCTGCGGGATGCAGCTGGGTGAACTACGTGCGCTGCCACGACGATATCGGGTGGACATTCCCTGACGAGGAAGTGGAGAGTGCGGGGTTCGATCCCCGGGAGCACCGACGGTTCCTCTCGGCGTTCTACACGGGGTCTTTCGAAGGCAGCTTCGCCCGGGGAGAGCCCTTCCAGGCCGACGCCGTGACGGGTAATGCCCGAGTCTCCGGGACTTGCGCGTCACTGGCGGGGGTGGAAACGGCCCTGGAGAAGGACGAAAAGTGTCTCGAGCTGGCCATCCGACGGGTCCTGCTGATCCACGGGATCATCATCACGGTCAGCGGAATCCCCATCCTCTACCTCGGTGACGAGATTGCCGCCCTCAATGACCCCACCTACATCGAGGATCCCGAAAAGGTGGGGGACTCTCGCTGGTTGCACCGGGCCCCCTTCGACTGGGGCCGGGCCGAGCTTCGCCACGATCCGAAGACGGTGCCCGGGAGGGTATATCACGGGCTCCTGAGACTCTTTCAGCTTCGTACCCAGAACCAGGGGTTCCGTCGTTCCGAGACCGAGGTGGCGGACACCGGGAACACGCACGTATTCGGCTTCCTCCGGAGCAGCGAGGAGGACATGGTCTTCGTTCTGGCGAACTTCAGCGAGACGGATCAGCGGCTGGAGGCCCGGCGTCTGCGTCAGATGGGCATGAGAAAGACATTCGTGGATCTTTTCGCGGGGAGGACCATCACGGCGACGAACGAGCTCGTCCTGGAACCGTATCAGCTCATGGTGTTGCGGCGGGTGAGCGGGTCGTAGGGTCCGCGTTGGATTCTCGCTCCGGGGACGCTCTCCTGGCCCGCCTGCTTTCCGCTACTCCGCCTGAAGCGCCTGCACCGGATCCACCCTCGTGGCTCGCCGAGCCGGCAGGAGGTTTGCGATCATGGCCACGGTCACGACGATCAGGGGCGTCAGGACGAAGGTGAGAGGATCCAGGGCAGAGACTTCGTAGAGTTGGGCGGCCATGAGCCGGCCCACCACTGCCGCCAGCCCCAATCCCAGGACCACTCCCAGTACCACCGTCGAGAGCCCCTGCCGAAACACCATGCCGACCACCTGGTCGCCGCGGGCCCCCAGGGCCACCCGGACCCCGATCTCGTGTCGGCGCTCCGCCGTCATCTGTGCCATCACGCCGTAGATCCCTACGGCGGCCAGGAGAACGGCGGCGGCGGAGAAGATCCCCATGAGGAGTCCGAGAAGCTCGGCGCTTCGAGTGGTTTCCCGGGCGTAGCTCTCCAGGGTGGCCACGCTGGCCAGGGGCTGGGCCGGGTCCATGTCCAGAACCGCGCGTCTCACGGCCTCCGCCAGGTCCAGCGGGTGCTGACGGGTCTTGAGGAGGAGGTAGTACCCGCTGTCGTTGTCCTGCCAGTGGGGGATGTAGATCTGAGGCAAGGCATCCTCCCTCACGCCGTTGACCTTGACCTCTCCCACGACTCCCACCACCTCCATCCATTCGTTGTCCGAGTCGAAGCTTCCCCACTTCACCTTCTTGCCGATGGGATCTTCATCGGGCCAGTATCGGTTGGCCATCTCCTCTCCCACGACGAGAACGGCCGGTGCGTCGGCGTTGTCGTCCCGGGTGAACCCCCGGCCCCTGAGAACGGGGATCCCCAGGGTCCGGAAATAGTCAGCGGAGACGGAATTGACCTCGGAAAAGGAATACTGGGCGGCCTCTTCCGCCGGCTCCCCTTCCACGTGGTAGGCGTTCTGCCATCCCCCGGGACCCAGGGGCACGTTGTACGCGGTGGCGGCGGAGATGACGCCGGGCTCGTTTCGGATGCGATCCAGAAGCTGGGAATAGAACCCCGAACGCTGGTCCGGGTCACTGTAGCGGGTCTCCGGGAGGCTCAGCTCCACCACGAGCACGTTCGCCACCTCAATCCCCGGATGGGTGTCGGTGATGCGGGCGGAGCTTCGGAGGGTGAGACCCGCGCCCACGAGCAACGCCACGGCCAGGCCCACTTCCGCCACCACCAGCATGCTCCGGAATCGGCTCCGCCCCAACCCCATGCCGCTTCGGACTCCCTCCTTCAGGAATCGCTGGAGGTCGGTTCGGACCAGCCGGATGGCGGGAGGGAGTCCGAAGACCAGGCCGGTGACCAGGGACACGCCCAGAATGGCACCCACCACCCGGAGGTCGAGGCTCACCTGGAAGACCGGCGGAATCTGCTCGGCCAGGAGGGTGGTGACGCCCCTCACACCCAGGACGGCAAGCCCCAGCCCAAGGACACCCCCCAGGGTCCAGAGGACCACCGTCTCCGTGAGGAGGAGGCGGAGGATCCGGGTCCGGCCTGCGCCCAGAGAGGCCCGGACGGCCATCTCCCTGGCCCGTCCCGTGGCCCGGGCCAGGACCAGGCTCGCCACGTTGATGCAGGCGATGAGGAGGAGAAATCCCACCGCCAGGAGGAGGAGAAGGATGGGATCCCGGGCGTTGCGGGTGACCCGGTCCTGGAGGGGCGCCACGTGGACGCGACTCCCTTCGTTGCTCTCGAAGTACTCGGCCTCCAGCTCCAATGCCACCCGCTCCATGTCCTCCCGGGCCTGGGTCAGCGTAACGCCGGGTCGGAGCCGCGCCAGCCCCGCGAGCCCCGGGTGGTTTCCACGGTTCTGGATCCAGTCCTCGGCGAAGAGCTCCGCCGGAGCGTACATGTCTACCCCTGTGAGCCCCGGCGGGAAGCGGAAGTCGGAGGGGAGGACGCCCACCATCTCCGCCGGGAACCCGTCCAGGTAGAGGACCTGGCCCAGGACCTCGGGGTCCTCCCCGAACCGCTCCTGCCAGAATCTGTGGCTCAGGACCACCA
>JASFRP010000458.1:0-4029 GCA_050114895.1 Gemmatimonadota bacterium | reverse complement strand
ATGAGGAGGCTCAAGACTGCGAAATACACCCCCACCTGGGCCAGCGGCCAAGCCAGAGAAGTCGCCGCATACACGGGGAAGGCCACGTAATAGAAGTTGAACGCCAGGAAGACGAGGAACTGGAGGCTGATCAGGCGGCCCACATTGGGCAGGCGCAGGATGGCCCGGTTGGATAGGGCCTGGCCCCCGCGCACAGCGAAGCACTCCTTCTGGTCCCACCCGAGAGTATCCCCCACGTTCGGGAGCTCGGGGTCGGCGGTGAGGACGCAGGGTTCCGGGTCGCGGAGGGCGAAGAGGATGATCAAGACCGCCACCGCCGAGATGACCAGGGCGGCCAGCACGGGGAGCCATTCGCCCGTCGTCACCGCCCCGAGAAGACCTGCCAGGGCCGGCCCGCCGATGTACCCCAGGTTCGAGGCGACCGCCATGCGCCCGAAGGCGGCGCTCCTCTCCTCATCCGAGGTGATATCGGCGAGGTAGGCGTTCGCCACCGAGATGTTCCCTCCCGTGAGGCCGTCCAGAGCCCGGGCGAGAAAGAGAACCAGGAGAGGGACGGTGAGGGTGAAGGCTCCCACGGCCTCGAAATCGACCGCTGCGAGGGGGGTGACCGGGAGTTTCAGAGCGACCAGGAAGATGGCCCACGCCGTGAGGGTTCCCATCTGACTCAGGAGGAGGATCTTCCGGCGCCCGAACCGGTCCGACCAGCGCCCGAGAATCGGAGCGCCGACGAGCTGGAACGCGGGGTAGGTGGCGACGATGAATCCGTAGATCACGGCGTTCCCACCCAGTCGCGTGACCAGAAAGACCAGGAACGGCAGGATGATTCCGAATCCGAGGGCTCCCACGAAATTGACCGTGAGGATGGGAAAGACGGAGGGGCCGGGAGAGATTGGCCGGCGAGGAGCGTCGGTCATTCCGGGACAGAGACCGAAAATAGACGCACGGGTCGGGCCATGCCTCGAAGACGAAGTGGTCCCATCGGTTCGAACGAGAGCTCGGGCCCGGTCCACTCTCTGACCACCGCCTCGGTCACCAGGATCTCGCCGGGACCGGCCTGGTTGGACGCTCTGGCTGCGAGGTTCACCACCGTGCCGAAGACGTCCCCATCCCGACGTACCACCGGACCCGAGTCGATTCCCGCATGAATCGGTGGTAGTCCTTCCCTGGACACCCGATCCCTCAAGGCCTGCACGCCCTTCACGGCCCGGGTGGCGTCGGGAAAGCGAATGAGGGCCCCATCCCCCAGGAGTTTCACGACGGCCCCGCCCTGGTCTGCGGCGACCTCCTGAGCCAGGGTGGCGAATCCTATGGCCACATTGGCCCCTGCGTCGTCCCCTTGCTCTTCGGTCAAGCGGGTGAAGCCGGTCACGTCCACAAACGCGACTGCCGGATGGACTGGGGAGCCGGAAATGGAGAGTCCCTCGAGAGCCAGGGCGTTCTGTGTCATCTCCAGCAGGTTCTGGAAGACAGCGACTTCCACGGTACGCCGATAAAGGACCAGGAAGAGCTCCAGGCCGAGGGACCGGTATTGGGCCCTCGCCGGAGCGGTGCTTCGGAGCGCGTCCAACTCGGATCCAGCCCTGGACACGGCGGGTGACAGCACGACTTCGTCCACGAAATCCCTTTGAGCCGACACCAGGCGGTTGGCGGCTTCGGCCGTGACCCGGACGATTCGAGCGATCTGGTTCTCCTCCGCACCAAGCCGATGGGCTTCCTCGGCGATCTCCAGAACCCGAGTGTCATCGGATCGAACCGGGTCTCCATCCTCCGAGGAGAGGGTCCCCAAGACAGCCCGTATGGACCTGACCATGGTAGGTGGGATGCCGACTTTCTCGGTGAGGCTTCCTTGAGTCTCTCGGGTCAGGGGGATCGTGTCCTCTGCCAGGAGGTCCACGAATTCCAGGTTCAGCAGGCCCCGACGCCTCGCGTCGGCAAGCCAATCGATTGTGGCTCCCGCAGATTCCAGGGCATGAATGAACCGCACTCGGGCCACGTCGGTGGGGTCGGGGGACCCGGAGCCCCGCAGCATGCCCGCTGCTGCCATGTCCTTCACCTTCGCCGCAGGCACGCCGGCAGCTACGGCCAGTTCTTCCATGTCAGCGGCCTTGGGTTCAGGGGGCAACGACGACCCACGCCGGGGACCGTCCCTCAGTCCAAGAAGCGGCTTTCCCCGACGCTACCGGACAGGGTTTTGTCAGGTTGAGGGTGGCTAGGCCAGGCGGGCTGACGTCCAGAGACGAGCACGAGCCGAGTTTGGGGGCCTGATGAGCGTGTGTGCGTCCTGGAGAGCCCCCGACGTCAGAAAGCCTTCACTCCTGGGGCGTACCCTCAGGCCATGACCCCTCGGATGGAAGCCACCGGGTGCCCGTCGTCGCCGAAAACCGCCCCGGGAGGCGGCTCGAACGCCGGATCCATGGCCCGGTACTCGTCCAACGCGTGAGTGCGGAGGCGAACCGGAGTGTCGCCGGATTCCAACGTCTGGAGGACGTCGCAGGAGAGGCCGAAGTCCACCTCTCCCAGGCTCGTCCTGAGAATGTAGCCCGGAAGCTCCCGCCCGCTTCCGAACTCCCTCAAGTGGCTGGCCAGGTCGATGACCTGTGCCAGATGAATCGGATGCTCCTCACTCCAGTTACGCTGCAGGGGCATTCCCGCCAGGACAAGGTGGTTCAGCTCGATCCCCTTGCGACGCAGGGCCGACGTGAGGCTGAGCATGTCACTCCCGGCGTCGTTGATGAACGCCAGGAGCGGGATGTTGGCATAGACGGTGACGCCGCGCTGCCTCAGAAGCCGGACAAGCGTATCTCCGAGCGAGGGGACGACCGGTGGCACTTGTCTCGTCGGATCGTGGTCTATGGGGGGAACGGAATCCCAGACCCGGAGCGCAGGAGAGTTGGTGGCCTGGACGGACCTTCCGGGATCGGGCCTGGCGGAGGAAGTGCGTTAACGGCTCCCCCTCTCCGTTCAGACGAAACGTGAGGGCCTTCACGCGACGTGTGCCCGGGCCACGCCGGCCTCTCCCTCCATTCCCCTGCCCCAACCCTCTGCCCTCCTTGACGTCGAGTAGCTCCTCCTCGCTCCTCTCGACGCCGGGGACCACCGGTGCCCGCACAAGCCTGCGCCACTCACCGAAGGGCGCGGTGGTCCACACCACCATCCAGGCCACCGGCCGGCCCCCATGCCCAGCCCTATCGCCGGCGCCGCCCCGAAACTACCACCCTGCACCGTATCGTCCGGGAGCACCTGGAGACCTACCTCGCCCTGGCCAATGAAGCACAGCCCTTTGGCGACGGCGTCCCCGATCACGTGGAAAAGGAACTCCGGAGCTATCTCAGGTGCGGCATCCTGGCCCACGGCTTTGCCAGGGCTCGATGCGCATCCTGCGGCTACGACTTCCTCGTGGCGTTCTCCTGCAAGGGCCGGGGATGCTGTCCCTCTTGCGGGGCCAAGCGCATGGCCCAGACCGCAGCCCACCTGGTGGACCACGTCATTCCCCACGTGCCCGTCCGCCAGTTCGTCCTCTCCGTGCCCAAGCGCCTCAGGCCCTTCCTTCATTACCGCCCCCGCACGGCCAGCGCCGTCCTTCACATCCTGCTCCGCGCTCTCCGGAGCAGCCTGAGAGAAGCCTCCCCCACGGCCCCACGGACCGCCGCCATGGGCGCGGTCAGCTTCCTGCACCGCTTCGGCTCGAGCCTTAATCCTCATTTCCATTACCACCTGTGCGTGGTCGATGGGCTCTTCGAAAAGGTCGAGGCTGATACGGATCCGGGTTCCGCCCATCCAGAATCCCGCCTCCGCTTCCACGAAGCCACCGCCCTCACCCACGAGCTCCTGCAGCTCCTCCAGCACACGATCCGTTCCAGAGTCTTGAGGCATTTCCGTCGCCATAGCCTCCTGGAGGCCCATGAGGCAGAGGATATGCTCTCGTGGGATCACGGGGGCGGCTTTAGCCTCGACGGCAGCGTCCGCATCGAGGCCACTGACCGGAACGGTCTGGAACGGCTGATCCGCTACTGCGCCAGGCCCCCCTTC
>JASFRP010000457.1:0-4036 GCA_050114895.1 Gemmatimonadota bacterium | reverse complement strand
GCTCCACGCCTCTTCGGACTTCCTTCCGGACCACGCCTTTCGGTGGATCGATGTCCAGGTCTCGCCAGGTCTCGTCTCTGTCGATGGATGGGAGCCCACCGAGATAGGTCTCCACCAGGGGTTTGATCTCCTGGGGCTGGAAAGCTCCGGCAAAGACGAAGGTAAAGTCACTGGCGTCCGCGAATCGATCCTTGTAGAAGGTGAAGGCCTCGTCCAGATCGACCTCCTGGAAAAGCTCCATCGAGAGGGGTCGTGCCCTGGGGTGCCCCTGGGCCATGGTTACCGTGATCGTGTCCTGGAAGGCCGCAACGGGACTGGCGCTGCGATTGGCCAGGAAGGCCCCCATTTGCTGCTCCATGGCCTGAAAGGCCACCGAATCCTCTCTGGGCTGGGTGAAATAGAGGTAGATGAGCTGAAAGAGGGTCTCCAGGTCTTTCGGAGAGGCGCTTCCGGAGAGCCCCTCAGAGAGCTCTCCTATGGACGGAGATACCGACACCGCCTTTCCGGCCAGCTTCTTCCCCAGATCCACCTGGCTGAAAGATCCGACACCCCCAAGGGCCACCACCTGGGCTGCGTTGGAGGCGGACATGTGATCCTCCTGGGAGGAAAGGGAGAATCCTCCGGGGCTGTACGCCTGGAAGAGGACCTCGTCCTCCTTGAAGTCAGTGGGCTTGAGGAGGACCCGGACCCCGTTCCCCAGGGTCCATCTCGTGAGGCCGAGCTCCTGCACGGTGGATTCCTCCACCACCGGGGAGGGAGTCGGTGGAGTCGCGAGGAGGGGTTCGTCCGTGGCGGTGTCTTCATAGGGCGCGACCACCGCGGCCACCACCTCATTGAACACGGCCGCCAACTCCTCCTCCGTGGGAATCTCCAACCCTTCCTTTTCCGGGGAGTTCACCAGGACCACCCGGTTCCGGTCCACCATCCATTCCTCAGCCACCCGGTTTACCTCTTCCAGGGTGATGGTGGGCAGGAGGGCCTGGACGGCATGGTACTCGAACTCGATGCCCGGTGTGGGCTCACCTTCCAGGAAGTGCCTCACATACTCGGATGCATAGAGCCTGGACTCCTGATTGTCCCTCTCGGTGTAGGCCTGCTCCATGGCCCGAAGGAAATCGGCCTTTTGCCTTTCCAGCTCCGGGGAGGTGACCCCGTAGCGGCCGACGCGCTCGGCCTCCGTCAGGAGCGCCTTCATCCCCCGGAGGATCCCTCCCTCCGGGACCATGGCCACCAGCTGATAGAGCTCCCCGGAGCGCACGAGGCGACCCTGTCCCGAACCCGCGAATGCGAAGGGGGGCTCGGCTTGTTGGGTGAGCTCGAACAACCGGGCATTGAGGATGCCATTGTAGAGACTCTCCACCAGGCCACGGCGATACGCCTCCAGCGTATTCTGATCATCTACGGGCTGTTTGTAGAGAAGGGCGACCTGGCTGGTGGTGGCCTCGGGGTCCGTGGCGATGGCGAAGAGCGTCTCTCCGTGTTGGGGCACGTCGTACACGACCCGTTCCCGGGGGTCCTCCCGGGCCGGAATCCTGGAGAAGTGCTCTCGAATCGCGGCTTCCACGGCTCCGGCGTCGAAGTCACCTACGGCAATGACGGCCATCAGATCCGGGCGGTACCAGTCCTGGTAGAAGCGGGTGAGAGCATCATAGGGAAAACTCTCCAGGATATCCTTCTTTCCGATGGGAAGCCGTTCGGCGTAACGCGACCCCTGGAAGAGGATTGGAAACTGCTTGTCCTGCATCCGGGCGTTGGCACCCCGGCCGAGGCGCCACTCCTCCACGACCACCCCACGCTCCTTGTCGATCTCCTCCGGCTCGAAACTGACCTGGTGTGCCCAGTCCTCCAGGATCTGGAAGGCTGTAGCCATGATCTCCGGATCGTCCGTAGGGATCTGGAGCATGTACACGGTCTCGTCGAAGGAGGTGTAGGCGTTGATCTCCGGCCCGAACGCCATCCCGATGGACTCCAGGTAGCTCACCAGCTCCTGCTTCTCGAAGTTGGCGGTGCCATTGAAAGCCATGTGCTCCACCAGGTGGGCCAACCCTTGCTGGTCCTCGTCCTCCAGTACGGAGCCGGCGTTCACCACCAACCTCAACTCCGCCCTGTTCTCCGGTCGGTCGTTGGACCGGATGATGAAGCTCAATCCGTTCTCCAGCGTTCCCGTTACCACCTTCGGATCTGTAGGAAGGGAGTCCTGGGGGGAGGAGAACGTGGGCTCCTGACCGTGAAGAGGTGCGGCCAGTGTGAGGATCAAGGGTGTGACCAAGCTCGCGGCAATTCGTCTTCGGTGCATCAGTGTCCCTCTCGGTTTCTCGTCGGCGATGGGGCCCGGCAAGGCATCCATTGCTCCTCCGTCTCCGTGCCCCGTGTCTCCCGGAGCGATTCCGAGGCTCCCGGCCGGGAGGTCCACCGGGGGACTCACGTATGGTGACTGAACCCGACCCTCCACTCTCCCGTAGGGAGGGAAGATAAGGGGTCGGGAACCGCCTGGCCCGGATTGCTGCCCCATCCCCCGGCCTCGGAAAGGCAGGTACGTGGATTCCTCGTCCCTTCGCATCGATCTCTCCGACTTCCCCACCCCGAAGGGCAAGGGGGGGACGAGGGAGGGGAGGCACCATCGAGCTTCCGGCCCGAAGGGGGTGCTCTACCGATGCGTACGCTGGTCTGCCCTCCTCCTGCTTCTAGGCGCGCTCCCTTTCTTCACCCTCTTGAGGGTGTCGGTGTTCCTTTTTCAGGAGTACGGGGTGGACAGCTGGCTCGCCCTCGCGGGTGGTGCATCCGCGACGCTCCTCCTTCTTTCATCCTACCTGGTAGCGGTGAGTCTTCGACTCGGAAGAAAGGGGAGAGTCCCCGGCGCGATGGTGAAAGGAGCCGGGGTCCTCGTTGGAGCTTATTGTCTGATCACGCTCCTGTACCTGTCGGCGGGAAATGCCAAGACGGAGGAGATCCGGAGCACCTACAGCAGCCTCAACCCCCTGCTCCGCGTGGGGGTGAGCACGCTTCTCTTCCTCGATGGGGACGTGATCCTCACGGGCACTGGCCGAGACTTGGACGACTACGTAGCCTGGGGGCTCTCCACGAACCCGACCTCGCTCCACCTTCCGCAGGAGGATGGGTTCGTGTACGCCGTCGATATCCGAACCGTGGGAAGGCCTGAGTGGCGGAATCAGATCGTGAGCGTCTACTTCCGAGCCATGGGGTTCGAGACGCTCAGACACGTGGGCACAGCCGACCACCTGCACGTCTTCCTGGTGCCCGCTGGCTGAGCTGAATGGCCCCCCTCAGGGGTTGGCCCAGGGAGGGGTCCGCGATCCCGGCGACGAGCTTCCTCCGGAGGAGGTGTAATGGAGTTCCCGGGGA
This sequence comes from Gemmatimonadota bacterium, assembly GCA_050114895.1. Lineage (GTDB taxonomy): Bacteria > Gemmatimonadota > Gemmatimonadetes > Longimicrobiales > Gaopeijiaceae > JASFRP01. Next base: position 673 of record JASFRP010000457.1, on the reverse strand, counting down.
GCCGTACTACTAAACAACTAGTTGACAGGAATCTCTCTTCGCCGCAAACTGCTACTATGAACATAGTAGACTCCAGAGCCGGATCGGATCCCGTGGTCCTCACCATCCTCAGGATCCTGGAGGAGCGGCTGCGGAACCATCGGCGCCTCGTCTGGGGGGCCTGGGTCGCCGGGATGGCTCTCGCGGCCGTCTGGCCCATCTGGACGGCACTTCGGCCCAGGGGGGCACCCGTGACCCCGGGTGCGCCTCCGGGATCGACCTTCCTGGCCCTGGAGCTCCCCGCCATGGAGGTCGGAGCCCGCCCATCTTACATGAGTCCCTGACCCCGGGGATGCCGGGGGGCATCGCAATACCCCGGGGCTGAGAGGGCCGGTGGTGCCGCTGGCGCCATCGGCCCGTTCCCGTTTGTCATTCCAGGTGCCGGTCCGGGGTCTCCCCCCTTTACGGCAGTGCGTTTTCTTGGAAATTGTTTCTTTCGGCGAACAATCTGACAGCCAAGAGCATTCTCAACCCGGAGGCACCATGTACCCCTGGATCCGGCAGCCCCGTGCCCGCTCCTGCTTCGTCTTTCTAGTTCTAGTGGCGCTTCGGACGGTCTCCCCCGACCTCGCAGGATCTCAGGGGCTTCCGCCGGACGAAGAGGGTGCCCTGGCCCACCTGGACGCCTCCCCAA
>JASFRP010000456.1:0-4051 GCA_050114895.1 Gemmatimonadota bacterium | reverse complement strand
GACGCTGACGAAAGCATTTCCCAACCGCTGAATGTCGGACAGGTCTCCGGACCGCTCCGGATAATAGCCGTACGGCGTGATGGAGGTCTCGTCGTACCCTCTCAGCTGCTGGCCGAACTGCACACCACCCATCCAGAACCGGTCGAAGGGAAACCGGTCCACGTTCCCGAAGATGGCCCCGGCCCTGACGGTGAGGCCCAGCGCCAGCTGGATGGGGCGAGACCCTGGATCATGCCCGCCCAGCTGTCCCGCGGGCACAAACCACACGGCCTCGGCCGTGTGTTTCGTGAATTGTCCATCCCCTCCCAGGATTCCCCCGTTGAAGTCTGTGTTCAGGCTCTGCCTGGACCCGGAGGTGGGGAAGAGGGGGTGGTTCAGCGTGTTCCGCGTGATCCCGACCGAGAACGTGCTCTGGGTTCCCGGGGGGAGACCGAAGAGTGAGGTGTCGTCCACGTCCTGATACAGACGATAGTCCGTCTTGGACAGGGAGTACCCGGCAAAGACCCGGGTCCGGAGGGACCAGGGGATCGGGAACCCGAAGCGGAGGGAGAATCCCGTTCGCTTCCTGCGCCCGGTCCTGAACTGGAAAAAGCGATCTCGCGTACTGAAGACGGATATCGTGCCGCTAACCAGCGACTCCCACAGGGAGGGGTCCGTGTAGGTGAGGGTGAAGGAGTTGATGTACTTCCCGAAGTCCCAGCGCAGATGCCCTTCTTTCGCCTGTCCGAAGAGGTTGGGCTGGTCGTACCCCAGGAATCCCGAGACTCCGGTCCCACCTCCCACAGCAGTGCCGAAGTTGACAGAGCCGGTCTGGCGCTCCTGGACCTTGAAAGTGACGTCCACATCACCTGTGGCCTCATCCGGAACGATCTCCGGTTCGGGGAGGGGCGTTTCGAAGAACCCCAGGGAACCAATGCTCTGCCAGGAGGAGATGAGGCGCTGCATGCTGTACACGTCGCCCGGGAGAATGTAGATCTTCTCGCGGATCACGCGTTCGTGCGTGAAATCGTTCCCCTCGATGTTGACATGGTTGACGTACGCGGGATTCCCCTCCACGATCCGCCAGCCCACGTTCACCGAGGGCGGCTCCCCTTCCTCGCCTGGCTGCTCCTCCATCCAGGGATCCACGCGGGCATACAGATACCCCTCGTTGCTGTAGGCCTGCTGGACCTGGAGCATGGCGTCTTCAAAGGCCTGGGCGTTGAAATACTGCCCCTCCTCTCCTCCACCACCACCCAGCCCGAGGGAACTAAGGAGACCCCCACCGCCGGTCCGGAAATAGGCCTCGATCTCCTCAGTGGAGAAGTGGCGATTGCCTTCTACGTTGAAGCTCGCCAGCCGGTAACGTGGGCCCTCATCCACCTGGAGCTCCACCCGGGTCTTACCCGTCTGGGGATCCACGATGAGCGTGTCGGAGAGAATCTGGAAGTCCAGGTATCCTCTGGATCGGTAGAGGGCCGGAACGGCCTCCGCCAGGTCGGCCCGGTACTGATCGGCATCATAGGTGCCGCTCCGGAACCACCAGAATCCCTCCCGTTTGGTGCTCATGGCACCCCGGATCTCCTCATCGGTGAGGCCGGAGTTCCCCTCCACCCCCAACTGAGCGACGGTGATACGATTCCCTTCCGTGACGTCGAGGAACAGGTGGATCGAGCCTGGCTGATCCGGAATCCCCTCCGTCCGTTCGTCGATACGGGCGAAGGGGATCCCGTCCTTCGCCAACTCCGTTCGGATGAATTCCTTGGCGGCCAGGATCTTGGGAGGAGAATACGGTTGCCCGGCCTGGAGCCCCGTCGTATCCCGGACCGTCTTCTCGTCCACGTGCTCCAGGCCGGCGATGGTGATCCGCTGGATGACGTCCCGTTCCTTGACCTCCAGACGGAGAATCACCGGCTCGCTCGCCTGCCCCTCCGCGTAGACCGCTACGTCGTCGAACTGTCCGGTGGAATAGAGGTTCTTGATCCCCTGCTGGATCTCTCGGTAGGTGACCTCGGATCCGGCCTGAAAGCCGAGAGTCCCGATGATGGTGATGGCAGCAAGCCGGACGTTCCCCACCACGGCGATGGAATCCACCTGGACAAGGGGAACGCTCCCTTCCTGGGCCAGGAGTATGCTGCCGGTGGGCCCCGGAGGGAGCAGCGCGGCCAGTGCGGCAACACTGGTCGCCAGAGCCAACCGGAGACGGGTTGTCGTAATCCTGATCACCCTCAGGTCTTTGTTGGGGATGCCGCACCCAGGGACAGGTCTTCCCCACCGGCATCCACGTCCACCTCGATTTCGTCGCCTGGCGCAAACTCGGCCAGGAGGATCTTCTCGGAAAGGGGGTCCTCCAGATACCTCTGAATCGCCCTCCTCAGGGGCCGGGCACCGAATCTGACGTCGAAACCCCGCTCCACCAGAAACTGGATGGCCGCATCCGTGAGACGGAGCGTGAGATCTTCCTCCGCCAGCCGCTCCCGAACGTCCCTCAGGAGGATGTGCACGATCTGGCCGATCTCCTCCTGGGTGAGGGGGTGGAAGACGATGGTATCGTCCACCCGATTCAGGAACTCCGGATTGAATGCCCGTTCCACCTCTTCCTTCACCTTGTCACGCATCACCACGTAGCTGGACCGGGGGTCCTGGCTGTGGAATCCCAACCCGCCACCCTTTGTGATGTCACGAGCACCCAAATTGGATGTCATGATGAGAACGGTGTTCTTGAAGTCGATCACCCTGCCGTAGTTGTCCGTCAGGTGTCCCTCGTCCAGCACCTGGAGGAGAATGTTGAAGACGTCCGGGTGAGCCTTCTCAATTTCGTCCAGGAGGACGACAGAGTACGGACGGCGTCGCACAGCCTTCGTGAGAGCCCCCGAGTCCTCGTATCCGACGTATCCGGGAGGGGCACCGATGAGACGAGACACGGAGAACTTCTCCATGTATTCGCTCATGTCCACCCGGATCAGGGCTTCCCGGTCCGCGAACAGGAATTCCGCCAGCGCTCGGGCCAACTCCGTCTTACCGACGCCGGTAGGCCCACAGAAGATGAAAGACCCGATGGGGCGCCTGGGGTCCTTGAGCCCCGCCCTGCTGCGGCGGATGGCCCTGGAAATGGCCTCGATGGCGTCGTCCTGTCCCACGACGCGCTCGTGCAGCTCGTCTTCCATATGGACCAGACGGTCGCTCTCGGCTTGCTGCAGGCGGGTGACGGGGATCCCGGTCCATCGACTCACGATGAAGGCGACCTCTTCGGCCGCGATCTCCGGTCGATGTCTGCGGCGCTCCTCCTCCCAGGCGTCCTGTTTTCTCCGGATCTCTTCCTGCAGCTCCCGCTCCTGGTCCCGCAGCTCAGCGGCCCGCTCGAAGTCCTGGTCCCTGATGGCCTCCTCCTTCTTGTCGGCGATCCGGGAAAGAGATTCCTTCAGCTCCTCCACCTCGGGAGGGGGAACCTGGCTGGCGATGCGGGCCCGGGCGCCGGCTTCATCGATGACGTCGATGGCCTTGTCCGGGAGGAACCGGTCGGTGATGTAGCGGTCCGAGAGCCTCGCCGAGTGCTCCAGCGCATCGTCGGGAATCACCACCCGGTGGTGGTCCTCGTAATGGGTCCGAAGGCCCTTGAGGATGTCCACGGTCTCATCGACGGTGGGGGGTTCGACGATCACGGGCTGGAAACGCCTCTCCAGAGCACCGTCCTTTTCGATGTATTTGCGGTATTCGTTGAGGGTCGAGGCCCCGATGCATTGAAGCTCTCCCCGGGCCAGGGCGGGCTTGAGCATGTTGGAGGCGTCGATGGCGCCCTCCGCCGCCCCGGCACCCACCAGGGTGTGGAGCTCGTCGATAAAGAGGACCACGTTGCGGTTCTGGGAGATCTCGTTCATCACGGCTTTGAGCCGCTCTTCGAACTGCCCCCGGTACTTGGTGCCTGCGATGACGGCTGCCATGTCCAGCGCCAGAACCCGGTGCTCTCTCAGGGCCTCCGTCACCTCTCCTCGTGAGATCAACTGGGCCAGCCCCTCGACGATGGCCGTCTTCCCCACCCCGGGCTCCCCGATGAGGACCGGGTTGTTCTTCT
>JASFRP010000455.1:0-4064 GCA_050114895.1 Gemmatimonadota bacterium | reverse complement strand
ATGATGAAGACTGCGCGGTCTCCCTCCCTCTCGAGTCGTCATTCCCCTGCTTCCATACGACCATGCCAAACCCCCCGGAAGGATCGGTCCCGCTGACCTGGGATGCTGAGATACTCGCCGCCCTTCTTGCGGAGATCGGGGTGAGCCACGTGGTGACTCTTCCCGACAACACATCGGCGCCTCTTCTCGAGGCGATCTCCCTCCGAGCGGACCTGCGACTCCTCCTGGGGACTCGAGAAGGGGAGGTGATCTCTCTGGCCGCCGGCCTCTGGCTCGGTGGGTGCTCTCCCATGGTCATCATCCAGAACACCGGTCTTCTGGAGGCCGGTGACAGCCTCCGTGGAACGGCATCCCGGATGGGGGCTCCCCTCCTCATGTTCGTGACATGCAGGGGGTACGAAAAGTCGAGGACCCTTGGACGCGAGCCCGGTGATGTGGAGGTGACTCGCGACCTCCTGGTTCGATCGGATCTGGACTCGGTGGCCCACATGACGGAGTCGACGCTTCGGGCCTGGGGCATCCCCTTTCTCTTCCTCAGAGACCCCGCCGATCTCGACACAGTCCGGGACGCGTGGAAACGCGCTCACGAGGAGGAACGGCCCGTGGCACTGCTCCTGGATACTTCGTTCACCCAGGGACCCCGTGATCATGGCCTGGGGTGACTCCGGAGGTTCCCGAACTCAGGCGCGGACATCGCCCGTCGCTCCGGCACCGCAACGATGCCGGCTCACGCGAAGGACAATGGCATGTTGACGAAAGACGAGCTTCTCGAGCCCCTCGCTCGAGCCCGAACCGATGAGGTGGTGGTGACCTGTATGGGGATCACCCGACCGTGGGGCCGCATCTCGGACCACGACCTGGACTTCGCCTCGGCCGACAGCGCCATGGGGCACACGGCGGACCTGGCATTGGGCATCGCCCTGGCCCAGCCGGAGAGAAGGGTGATCTGCCTCAATGGCGACGGAAGCATGTTGATGACGCTGGGAACGCTGGTGACCATCGTAGAGGCAGATGCCCGGAACCTGGTCCTCTTCGTGCTCGAGAACGGAGCCTATGAGATCACCGGCAACCAGCCCGTTCCGGGGGCCTCGGACGTGGATTTCCCGGGATTGGCCAGGGCGGCAGGATTCCCCCGGGTGTACGACCTGGCGTTTCCGAGAGACTTCGAAGCGGTGCTTCCCAACATCCTCCATTCGGAGGGACCCGTCTTCGTGGGGGTCCAGATGGAGAGAGGATCGGAAGGACCCATCAGCCGGAGTGAGCGCGAGGAGGCCAGGTACCTGCAGACGTCTCTGGCGGAGTGGTCCCGGGTTTTCCGGAAGGCCATCCTCTCCCCCACTTCCTGAGATCCCGGCCAGGTCCGCCCATAGCGCCATCTGGTGGTCTGCAGGAGTCGTTTCCCCCCCGGAGCGGTCTCCCGCCTCTTTTCCTTCTCGACCTCCGGACCCATGATGGATTCCGGTCAGAACCACCAAGGAGGGATCATGCATCCGGTTCGACGAATTCTGCTTGGCTCACTCATACTCTCTCTCCTTCTGATTGCGTCCGCATCGGAGCCGCTTGCAGCACAGCGGCCGCAGAAGCCGATTCTTCACGGTAAGCACTGGGTGGCCATCACCGGGAAGCCCATGGCGGCTACCGCCGGGTCGATGATGTTCGTGAAGGGTGGGAACGCGGTGGATGCGGCCTGTGCCATGCTCGCGGCCACGGCCACGATGTGGGACGTTCTCAGTTGGGGTGGAGAAACCCAGGCCCTCATCTTCAATCCGAACACCGGGAGGGTCATCGCGATCAATGCTCTGGGAGTGGCACCCACGGGTGCCACGGCGGATCTCTATCGGGAGAAGGGATACAGGTATCCGCCGGAGACGGGGGTTCTCGCCGCGGTCACTCCGGGAACCCCCGGGGGTCTCATGACCATGCTCGCGGAGTATGGGACTCTGAGTCTCGCCGAGGTGTTGGAGCCCGCCATGGTGATGGCCGAGGGATATCCCATGGAGGCCGATGCAATTCGTCGGATCATCTCCAACGCCGATGAGATCCGGGAGTGGCCCTACTCCCGGGCCCTCTTCTTCACTCACCCGGACGACGAGGAGAACCCCGCACCCAGGGAAGGGGAGATCTTCAGGCAGCCCGATCTGCGGGACATGCTCGGTAAGCTGGTGGAGACGGAGCGGGACGCACGCGCCGGGGGGATGAGTCGGAAAGAGGCCATCTATGCGGCTTACGACCGGTTCTACCGTGGTGATATCGCTCAGGAGCTTGTGCGGAGCACTCGCGAGCAGGGAGGTCTCTTCACCATGGAAGACCTCGACCGATGGCAGGTACACATCGAGGAGCCGGTGTCCACCTCATACAAGGGCATCGAGGTATACAAGCTGACCTCCTGGGTTCAGGGTCCTGTCATGCTTCAGGAGCTGAACATGCTGGAGAGTGTGGATCTAAAGGCCATGGGGTTCAACAGCGCACGCTACCTCCATACGCTGTACCAGGTGATGAACCACGCCTTCGCCGATCGAGACTTCTACTACGGCGATCCGTACTTCCCCCCGGATGAGCCCATGGAGGGTCTGCTGTCGAAGGAGTACGCGAGGAGCCGGTTGGCGGAGGTCGATTGGAGCATGAATGACCCGGACGTTCGCCCCGGGGACCCGTATGCATTCATGGACGCCAGCAACCCCTTCACAGAGTACCTGCGCACGTGGACGACGACGGGGGAAAGAAGGAGTCTGAACGACGCCGGGCACACCATGGGCGAGATCCGGCAGGAGGAATCCTCCGCCCCGAGTGCCCACCCTGCGGGGAACGCCGAACCTTTGCAGGGGGCGGATCTCTATGACGGGAGTTTCTACGCTGGAACGACCTCCATTCAAGCAGCGGACGAGGAGGGTTGGGTCGTATCCGTGACCCCGAGCGGTGGGTGGGTCCCCGCTGTCATCGCAGGAACGACCGGTGTCGGGCTGAGCCAGCGAGCCCAGAGCTTCGTCTTGGATCCGGCTGACAATCCGTTCAACGTGATCGTGCCCGGGAAGCGTCCGAGGGCGACGCTGACCCCGGGCCTGGCAATGAAGGATGGAAGACCTTTCCTCTCCTTCGCCGTCCAGGGCGGAGACAGCCAGGACCAGAATCTACTTCAGTTCTTTCTGAACGTGGTGGAATGGGGAATGAACGTGCAGCAGGCAGCTGAAGCACCGAACATGAACAGCTACCAGATGCGCGGGTCCTTCGCGCAGCACGAGTCCGAGCCTGGCAGAATGCTCCTGAACGAGTCGGTCCCCCCTTGGGTCCGGGACGAGCTGAGGGCCATGGGGTACACCCTGACGTTTTCGGATAGAACCTCCGGGCCCATCAACGCGGTCTTCTTCGACTGGGAGCACGGAAGCTTCTGGGGTGGATCGAGCAATCATGGCGACGACTACGGAGTCGTCTGGTAGCCCACGGAGGCGGAGTGGGAAGACCCCTCTTCGCCCGTCTCGGGGTCCTGTAGTGGTGAGGTAAAAAGACAAAGGTCTTGTTATGCCACTGTGCTTTTGAATAGCTTCTTGCGACGCGAATGATTGCTGGTTCTGACCGCGTGCCTTTTGCGTCTACTAAATCGCAAAGCTGTTCATGAGTCACCGGGGCCCTGACCGGGGCACCCTCTTGTTCACACCACCCGGAGAAATGGACCCGGGACAAGGAAGGGAAGCTCGCGAAATGGCCACCACGAAGAAGCCTGCAGCCAAGAAGGCCGCTCCGGCGAAGAAGCCCGCAGCAAAGAAGCCGGCGGCGAAGAAAGCCGCTCCGGCGAGGAAGGCCGCAGCGAAGAAGCCGGCGGCGAAGAAGGCTGCTCCGGCGAGGAAGACCGCAGCGAAGAAGCCGGCGGCGAAGAAGGCTGCTCCGGCGAGGAAGACCGCGGCGAAGAAGCCGGCGGCGAAGAAGGCTGCTCCGGCGAAGAAGGCAGCGGCGAAGAAGGCTGCTCCGGCGAAGAAGGCTGCTCCGGCGAAGAAGGCAGCGGCGAAGAAGGCTGCTCCGGCGAAGAAGGCAGCAGCGAAGAAGCCGGCGGCGAAGAAGGCTGCTCCGGC
>JASFRP010000454.1:0-4070 GCA_050114895.1 Gemmatimonadota bacterium | reverse complement strand
GGCCCAGCCGGGGCAGGTGGCGGGTGAGGGGCAGGCGGCGGGCGCCGGGGAAGCGCCCGGGGAGCACGTGGAGGTTCCTCCTCCCCCGTTCTCGCCCGGTATCTACCCCTGCTCCAACTGCCACTCGATGTTCCCCGCCAATCCGACCCGTCGGACGCTGGGATTCCACACCGAAATCGTCCTGAGGCACGACGAGGAGCACCGGTGGTGCCTCGACTGTCACAACGCCGCGGACAGGGACTGGCTCCACCTGGCCAGCGGAGAGCTGGTATCCTTCGAGGAGTCCTACCGCCTCTGCGGCCAGTGTCACGGGGAGAAGTACCGGGATTGGCGGGTCGGGGTCCACGGACGGAGGAGTGGGGAGTGGAACGGGCACAAGACCTACCTCCTCTGCGCCCACTGTCACGATCCCCACCAGCCTCATTTCAAGCCCATCGAGCCCATGCCTCCGCCGATTCCACCGGCCGAGACCGTGGGAGGTTCCCACCAATGACCGTTCCCCGTCCGGAAAACGACCTGGATCTGAGCCGCCGGAAGTTCGTGTCCGTGGCCGCGGCCGCGGCAGCCGGATGGCTCCTCACTTCCTGTGGGCCCAAACGGCTCCATGACGTGCCACGGGATCGACTCATGGAGCGCATCCGCGAAATGGAGGCGAAGTACGCGGAGGAGCTCGGGACCGCCGTGACGGTCTCCGATGCAGGGCCCCTACCGGGAGTGGAGTTCGCCTATGCCCTGGATATCTCGCGCTGCATCGGGTGCCGGCGCTGCGTCTACGCCTGCGTGGAGGAGAACAACCAGTCCCGGGATCCTCAGGTCCAGTGGATCAGGGTCCTGTCCATGGAAAAAGAAGGCGGTGTGGACTTCAGCGACTCCGATCCCTACTACGACCCGGAGACCGTCCCCGAGGAGGGGCACTTCTACGTTCCCGTCCAGTGTCAGCAGTGCCAGAATCCGCCCTGCACCAAGGTCTGCCCCACCGGTGCCACCTGGACCGAGCCCGACGGGATCGTGGTCATCGACTACGACTGGTGCATCGGGTGCCGTTACTGCATGGCGGCCTGCCCCTACGGCGCCCGGCATTTCAACTGGGGAGAGCCCCACATTCCAGCAGAGGAGTTGAACACGAACACCCACTACCTGGGAAACCGGCCCCGGCCGAAGGGGGTGGTGGAGAAGTGCACGTTCTGCATCCAGAGGACACGCCAGGGACGCTATCCCGCCTGCGTGGAGGTGTGTCCCGTTGGGGCACGGAAGTTCGGGAACCTCCTCGATCCCGAGAGTGAGATTCGCTACATCCTGGAGAACAAGCGGGTCCTGGTGCTGAAGGAGGATCTGAACACCCTTCCGAAATTCTTCTACTTCTACGGGACCTGAGGAGCATGGACACGGCGAAGCTTCTCACCGAGTTCGTAACCGGAAGCATCCGGTTGGTCACGAAGGGGAACCGATACTACTGGGCGTGGATCGCCCTGCTCTTGACCCTTATCGTGTCGGGGGCCCTGGCCTACTGGGACCAGGTTTCGGAGGGTCTCGTCACGACGGCCATGAGGGACCAGGTGAGCTGGGGGCTGTACATCGGCAACTTCACCTTTCTGGTCGGGGTTGCCGCCGCGGCCGTGGTCCTGGTGATCCCCGCCTACATCTATCACTGGAAGCCCATCCGGGAGATCGTCATCTACGGAGAGCTCCTGGCCGTGAGCGCCATCGTCATGTGCCTCCTCTTCGTGGTGGTGGACATCGGAAGGCCGGACCGCTTCTGGCACCTCTTCCCCCCCTTCGGATTCCTGAACTTCCCCGGATCCCTCCTGGCGTGGGACGTGCTGGTCCTGAACATCTACTTCGTCCTCAACTTCGTGATCGTGACCCACATCCTCTACCGCGCCTTTCACGGGAAGGCCTACGACAAGCGGATCGTGGTGCCGCTGGTCCTCCTGTCGATTCCCATGGCGGTGGGGATCCATACCGTGACGGCGTTCCTCTTCAACGGGTTGGCGGCCAGGCCCTACTGGAACGCCTCCATCCTCGCGCCTCAATTCCTCGCATCGGCGTTCTGCTCAGGTCCCGCGATCCTCCTCCTGGTTCTTCAGCTCCTGCGGCGCTTCACCCAGTTCGAGATCCGGGACGAGGCCATCTGGAAGATCGCCGAGCTCATGGCGTACGCCATGTTCCTGAACCTCTTCCTCCACGGAGCCGAGGCCTTCAAGGAGTTCTATTCCGACACCGAACACCTCCTCTACACCCGCTACTGGTTCCTGGGCCTGGGCGAGCACCGGACCCTGGTTCCCTTCGCCTGGACTGCGGTGGCTCTGAACACCCTGGCCTTCTTTCTCTTCGTGATCCCCGCCACCAGGAGGAACTGGATCACCCTGAACATCGGGTGCCTGGCCATCTATTTCGGGGTCTACATCGAGAAGGGGATGGGCCTCATCATCCCGGGTCTGACGCCGGATGCCCTGGGGGAGATCTACGTCTATCTCTTCACGTCTCATGAGTTCCGGGTGGCGGCTGGGGTGTTTTCCATCGGGTTCCTGGTCTTCACCCTCATGCTGAAGGTGGCGGTTCCCATATCTCTCGGGGAGTTTCAGAGGGCCCGGGCTGCCTGAGGGATCGGGGCCGGGATCGCTCCAGAGGGGTCTCCCGGGTGACGGCTCACCCTTCCCGCGCCGCTACTCGGGATGGAACCAGGCCTGGATCCCCGCCAGGATGGCCCGGGCCATCCGGTCCTGGCCTTCGGGGCTGGCGATGAACGCCTCGTCCTGCGGTTGAGTGATGACGACCATCTCCACCGTCACCACGGGGATGGTGGAGAAGATGGAGCCCGTGAGGGCGCCCTGCTGGCTTCCCACGAAGGTCTCCGAGTCTCCCTTGATCCCCAGATCGGGCCAGTCCGGGCCCAGGGCCCGGATCATGGCGGGGTGGAAGACCCGGGCAAAGGCCTCGCTTCCGTCCATGACCTCCTGGGCGGGCCCGGTGACGCCCCAACGCTCCCCCTGCCGGTCCGGATAATAGGTGGCGGTGCCCCTGTGGTCCCCGGCGTCACAGTGCAGGCGCACCATGACGTCGCCGTGGTGAAGGGTGCCGATCTCCGCTCGGTGCCGGTTCGTCACCAACTCGTCCTCCACCAGCTTCGTTACCACGACCCGATACCCGTCTGCCTCCAGAAGGGCCTTCAACCGCTGGCCCACGGCCCAGTTCACGTGGATCTCGGTGGCCCCGGCGGGTCCGCTGGCGCCCTGGCTGGTCTCCGAAGGGTGACCGGGGTCGATAACCACCAGGGGAGCCGGGGCGTCCCCGGGCTGGATCTGGCAGGCCACCAGGAGAAGCGTGCACGAGAGAAGCGAGTTCGGGAAACGGAGCAAGCGGGCAGGAGCCATGGTTTCTTTCCGGATGGGCCTTGTGGGGAGACCTCTGGTGGAAAGATATGCGACGTTGGCCCCCCGGACACCCGGCTACTATGATCAGGGCCGGTCCAGGATTGTCTTCGAAAGAGAGGGGACCATGACCTTCGAATCGCCGACGACGCTCGGCACCACGGGGATCTCCGTGGGACGCCTGGGGGTCGCCAGCAGCTACCGGGCCCCCGCCGCGGCGTACGAGGAGGCCTTCGACGCAGGCTGCAACTACTTCACCTGGGGGAGCTTCATCCGGGGCCGGTCCAGGGCTTTCCAGGAGGCGGCCCGGTCCCTCTTTGCCCGGGGGCAACGGAGTCGCGTCGTCCTGGGTATCCTCAGCTACGCCCACTCCGGGTTCCTCACCGAGACCTTCCTGAAGGGGGGGTTGAAAAAGCTGGGGACGGATTACGCGGACGTCCTCCTCCTGGGGTACTTCTCCCGGCGCCCCCCCCAGCGCCTCCTGGACGGCGCCGTCAAGCTCAAGGAATCCGGGATGGTCCGGGCCATCGGCATCACCACCCACAACCGGGCCCTGGTGCCGGAGCTCGCACGGGAAGGCGTGCTGGACCTCTATCACGTCCGTTACAATGCGGCACATCGAGGTGGCGAGGAGGACCTCTTCCCCCACGTCATGGGCCCGTCCAGACCTGGAATCGTGGCCTTCACGGCCACTTGCTG
>JASFRP010000453.1:0-4071 GCA_050114895.1 Gemmatimonadota bacterium | reverse complement strand
TGCAACGTGCCCGATAGCTGGTCATGGGCCAACCCTCACCCTTGCTGCCGCCTCAAGTCCCAGCTCGTCGGCGAGAATTCCGTACATCCACCCACCGTAGAACCTCCGTGGCGTGAATCCCTCTGGGAGCCGAACCCTGGCTTTGAGGAATCCCTCGGAGCTGAGGACATCCCAGTCGCGGCCTCCATACCCATCGACGGATCCAACCAGGAGCGCATCCCGGTCCATCGCCTGTACCGGCTTGGCCTTCCGAACCCAGACGTCCCCTCCCGGAGCAGCCAGGATTCCGGCCAGCACCGGTGCTCGTTCAGGGTAGTGGATTAGGGCGAGGTTCTGGGCCAGCAGCTCTGCGGAGATCTCCGGCGTGTCCCGGAGGATGTTGTCCCTAACGAGACCCTCGAGATGGGCGATGGCGTCGTTGCCCAACTCCTCCGCCATACCAGCCCACTGCGCCCGCCACACCAGCGCCCCCGTGCTCCCCCGCCGTAGCTCCACTGCGCCTCGGTCCGAACGGCCGAATATCACATCCCCCTGCTCGGTGAGATCCCAGAGGGAAGTGGGGGGAAGCAGGAGATTGCTGTAGTCGTTGGAGATTGGGCTCGAGAAGATCGTATCGACCATCTCTCCCCTGATCCGAATGATCTGGTCACCGAACTGTTCGAAGGCCCGAAATGCGAGTCCGCCATCGGGATGGCCCTTCCAATCCACCGCATAGACAGGGGATATCGGGAAGGTCTGCGTCGTCAGGACCCTGCCTTCAGGAGTGAACTCGGTGATCCGTTGCAGGAAGAGATCGGGAACGAACACCGACGAGTCCGTGGCGACGATCCGTCTCAGCCCCTGTGGATCGAACTCCCCGGGGCCCTGCCCCTCCCGCCCGATCACCGCCAGGACGTCCCCGGAGTCCGAGACCACAGTCACGTTGACTGCCAGCTTGTCCAGAAGAAGGATGCCGCGTCCAGGGACGAGATCGATGTCACTGAGGTCACCGATTTCCAGGCCGGCAGAAGGGGTCCAGGCAGAATCGATGGTGAGCTCGGTCACCCGTCCTCCCGTCGAGGAGGGTGGCAGATCCACGATCCGGACGCCGGCGCTGTCCCTCGCCACTCCGGCTGGAGTGCGGCCACCGGTGTCCTCACACGCCGTGAGGACAAGGAGGGAGACGAGGATCAGTCCGAGCCCGGAAAGCCTCCAGGGGCGGGCTGGATCTCCCGGGCGCAACCGGGTCAAGCTGATCCTCCCTCCGTGTCTTCGACGGAACGGGCCCCGGTCAACGATTCGGCTCGGGTCAAGAGCTCGTGCAGGCGGTGGACGAATCGTCCCACTGGCGCTCCGTCGATCACGGCGTGGTCAAACAGGACGGTCAGGGCGAGCACCTCGGCGTTCCCCGCTGGCGAGCTCCGCTGCGTGATTCCTCCCACGCCCACTGCGAGGGGATGGATCGACAACGGTACCCCCCAGCTCAGAACTCCGGGCGTCGCCATCCCCACGGAGGTCACCACTACGGTGCCCATGGTCCGCTTGATCTTCATCGGGTCGCGAAGAAGCCTGTGCCAGAACACCAAATCCCGTACCCACCATGGAAACCGGAAGAACATGGAGCGCACCCACCGCGGGGGCGAGCCTTCGATAGAGGGCGAACCCGCGGGGATCTCGGCTTTCTGGGCCCGGCGAACCTCGTCGTGGATTTCCGACGGGTCTTTCTCGTTGGCTCTCCGGACCACGAAGGGCATCGGAAGCGTCTCCTGGTCGGAGTCCCTCCCGATCCCTCGCTCCACCAGGACCGCCACATCCACCTCGTCGAAGATGATGAGGTCCCTCCGTCCCCGACGGGCCGCGTGGACGCGTGGGTGCTCCGCTGCGGCTCGGGCGACGCAGCTCACCACCCAGGCGGTAAAGCTCAGCCCCTTCCCGGTCCGGTTGCGAAACTCACGGATAGCCTTCCGTGCCGCGGTAACGTCGACTTCCAGGAGAATCGGGATCTGTAGCCGCTTCTTGGCCCACCGGAGGGAGTCGAGTGTCGCGTTCCGCTCTGGGGCGAAAGGGACCACCTTGTAGGAACCTAGGTCATCGGTCTGTGGCATGTGTTCCTACCTGGGTAGGGAGGGTGCCTCCAAGTCGGCTGCCTCAGTGCTTTAACCAGACCAGGATGACGCCACAATGTTTCCATCCATATTCGACGGGCATCTCCGAGGGCTGTCCGTGAAAGACCTCCAGGGCCTGGATATTTCGCGGGTCCAGATGATCCAGATCAAAACCGTCCATCAAGACGTCGTCAATGTAGACGCTCAGCCTGCATCGGCGACCGAAAAAGGCCTTCTCGCCAGCGGGGGTGCGCCCCCGCCAGACTCCAAGGACCTCCGTAACCAGATCATCAACGAACACGGGGTCTTCCCGTTCGATCTGCTCGGCTGTCCACTGACGGCCGTTGTAGCCCCGTCCCTGCCTCCGGAAGAAGCCGGCTGACTCCAGGAATCTGGAGTGGGCCGTGACCGTGATCCCCTCCAACTCGATGGGCTCGGAGGCGAGGGGGATCCTGAGCTCCACGGCTTGCCCCCCCGGCACAAACACCGAGTCCTCCCTCGTCCCGTAGCCCAGGGACGAGAGTCGAAGGACCACGACTCCCGAAGGGACGTCCCCGAGATCGAACCACCCGCGATCATCGGTCAGGCGTCCTATCCCAAGAGACGGGACCGAGACCGTCACAGACTCCAACGGCTCCCCCGAAACCCCATCGGTGACCCAGCCCGTGACCTGCGCGGGGTTCGATGCATCGGAGCCTTGGACCGGAGTGAGGAGAAGGTCGAAGGAGCCCGGCCTCGATACCGTAAACTCCCCCTCCGATGGAATGTAGCCGGGTGCGCGAATACTCATCTGATACACCCCTCGTCTCAGGCTATCCAGGGTGAATCGGCCATCCTGGTCCGACAGGACAGCGAGGTTCAGCTCGGGGAGTTGAACGAGAGCGTTCCGGACGCCCCGGCGCGTATAGCGATCGACGACGGTGCCGGAGACGTTGACCCTGCTGGTGTCGGCCCGGTCCTGGGCGGTGAGGCACGGGGGTAGAGCAAGGAGGGCCAGAAGGGCTATAAGAGCGGGACCGCACCCAGTGGTCCGCGCGCCGGATGACGCTCGGGGAAAGCAGGCGCTTTCCAACCCCCTGGTCCGGCTGCGTGTGACCTTCCTCATCAAACCTCCGGGCTCTTCACCGGAACCCCGGACACTCCTTGCCCGACTCAACGTCCGCTATGGGATCGACCGTCGAAGACGGCGTCGTCGGAGCAGCTGGTGAGCACCCGCAATCGACAACAGCGCCGCCAGGACCGCCACTGCGAGAATCGGGAGACGAGCCGTCCACGGCCGCGGGGCCGGTGCGAGAGGGAACTCCGGGTGGAGCAGGTGGAGGCCGATGTCGTCCGCCCCCGCGCCGCCGGAGTTGGTCAGCACCACCACGCCGATCCTCCGCGACGGTACGATTCCGATGAACGTGCGGTAACCGGCGGTGCCCCCGTTGTGCCAGACAATCGTGTCCGACCCCGCCTCCATGCTGATCCAGTTCAGGCCAATTCGCATGGCGCCCGCGTCTGCCCGCTCCTCCTGGGCAAACGCCATCGCCTGCTGGACCGGCCCCCGCTCCGGGTGGAGCGCCGCATCCAGGAACTTCAGCATGTCCAGAGCGTTGGAGCGGAGCGCACCCGCGCCCGCCAACGCGTCGAGGTCCCAGTTCGGCACCACCCGGCCCCCCTGACGGTGCCCGAGTGCCAGGTGGTCGCTCATCCAGGGGGTCAACGTGACGCCGGTATGCATCATCTCCAGGGGTTCCAGGATCCGGTCACGTACCAGCTCCTCGTACGAGCTGCCCGCGCGCAACGAGAGGACATGACCGAGGAGCCCCACGCCGAGGTTCGAGTATTCAAAGGTCTCCCCGGGGTCGCGTGGCAGCTCGTACCCGGACAGAAACGCGTACAGACGCTCGGCATCGTAGTCCGCGTACGGGTTGGACGGGTCCTCCGGGGCGAAGTTGTCCGGCATCCGTGGGAGTCCCGAATTCTGTTCGGCGAGCATGCCGAG